>DATAQF010000095.1:0-13597 GCA_036264795.1 Candidatus Limnocylindrales bacterium
CCGCTGGTACCTCGGCATCAACGAGCAGGCGGCGGACGAGACGAAGGAGCGATACGAGTTTCCGTTCGGCGACTTCGACAAGGTGCATCGATGCGGAGTGCTTTCCGCCGAGTCGCGCGCGGCGCAGTATCGTCATCTGGAAATCGAATCAGCCGCCGCGCATCTGCACGGCATGCTCGACGCCGTGCTCGTCCCAAAGGGCTGACCTCGTTCTTCCGGTGAGCCGCGGCTGCTCGCGGCGGGCGAATCGACCTGCTCAGCCGCCCTCCAGCCGGCGCCGTCGGCGGCAACGGGCCACCCCGTCTCGTAGACTCCGCCGGTGATCAGCGAACGCACACCATCGGCGCGCGACGCGCGGCGACGCCTCGTCATCCTGGCCGAGGGCAACTTCGGGTTCCACCACGGCAAGACCGCGGTCGGCGTGATCCGCTACGGGCCTGACGACGTGGTCGCCGTGATCGACTCGACGCAGGCCGGCGCCAATGTCTCGTCGATCGTGCCCGGCCGCAACATCCCGATCGTCCGCTCGCTCGACGAGGCCCTGACCTGCGAGCCCCGGCCCGACACGCTGCTGATCGGCATCGCCCCGACCGGTGGCCGCCTCCCGGAGAGCTGGCGGGCGACGATCCGCGCCGCGATCGAGGCGGGCCTGGACGTGCATTCGGGCCTCCATACGTTTCTGGGCGACGATCCCGAATTCGCCGCGGCCGCCCGCGAGGCCGGGACCCGGATCGTCGACTACCGCCGCCCGCCCGAGCGGATGGAGACGGCCGTGGGACGGCGCCACGGTCGGGGGAAGCGAGTGATCCTGACCGTTGGCACGGACTGCGCGATCGGCAAGATGTCGGTGGCTCTCGAGCTCCGTGCCGCCGCCCGGGCAGCGGGCCGTTCGGCTGCCTTCGTCCCGACGGGGCAGACGGGGATGATGATCGACGGCTGGGGCGCGGCCGTGGATCGGCTGATCAGCGACTTCGCCCAGGGCACCGTCGAGTGGATGGTCGAGGAAGGGGAGCGTCGCGGCGACTGGGTGATCGTCGAGGGCCAGGGCTCGCTCGACCACCCGGCCTACTCGTCGGTCACCCTCGCCCTGATCCACGGCGCGACGCCCCACGCGATGATCCTCGTTCACAAGGCGGGCCAGACGGAGCACGACTTCGATCACCTGCCCGATGCGTCGTTCCCGATCGCTCCGCTTCCGCCATTCATCGAGCTGCACGAGCGCGTCGCCGGTCTCGTCGCTCCCTCGAAGGTCGTGGCGATCGCCTTGAACACATCCGGGATTGCCTCGCCGGACGTGGCCCGAGCCGAGATCGCCAGAATCGCGGCGGAAACCAGACTGCCGGTCGACGACCCCGTTCGATTCGGGGCGGGCCCGCTCTGGTCGGAGATCGAGCGTGCCGTCGAGGCCCTGCCCTGGGTCGAGGCGCCCTGAGTGGCGCTCCACCTCAGCCACGAGGTTCTCCGTCTCCCGCTCCGCGACCCGTTCCGCATCGCTCGCTCGGACCACGACGCCGGTCACGCGATCACGACCGTGGTCGTCGAGCTGCGCGACGATCGCTACCCGGAATTGCTCGCGATCGGCGAGGGCTATCCGGACCGTTACTACGGCGAGACGGCGGACACGGTGCTCGCGGTCCTGCCGACCCTCGTTGCGGCGGTCGGCGAGGTCGAACCGAGCGCGGCCGGGCTCGAGTCGGCCGGCACGGAGATGACCCGGGCGATCGCCCACAACGGCGCCGCGAAGTGCGCCCTCGACATTGCGTTGCACGACCTCGTGGGCAAGGTCGTCGACGAGCCCGTCCATCGACTGCTCGGATTGTCGGAGGGGATCCCGCCCACGGATTTCACGCTCGGCATCGACGAACCCGCCGTCGTCGCCGAGCGCGCCCGACGCGCGTCGCAGTTCCCGGCCCTGAAGATCAAGCTCGGGGGACCCGACGACCTCGCGACGCTCGACGCCGTTCGCGACGTCTTCGACGGTCCGATCCGGGTGGACGCGAACACCGGCTGGACCCGCGAGGTGGCACTCCAGCTCCTGCCCGAGCTCGTCGCTCGTGGCGTCGAGCTGATCGAGCAGCCCTTTCCCCGGCACTCGCTCCGCGACCTGGCGTGGCTCCAGGAGCGATCCACGCTGCCGATCGTGGCGGATGAGAGCGCCGTGACGATCGAGGATCTCGAGGGCCTCGTCGATGTCGTTGCGGGCGTGAACGTCAAGCTCGCCAAGTGCGGGGGCGTGGGTCCGGCTCGGCGAATGCTCGCCCGAGCGAAGGAGCTCGGTTTCCGCACATTCCTCGGTTGCATGGAGGAGACGTCGGTTGCCATCGCCGCCTCGGCGGCCGTCGCGTCGCTGGCCGACTGGGTCGATCTCGACGGCTGTCTGCTCCTCGACTCGGACCCGTTCGTGGGTCTCGAGCTCGCTGACGACTGCCGGTGGCGGCTCACGGACGCACCCGGCATCGGCGTTCGGAGACGTCCCGGCTGACACTCCCGGTCCCGCGGCCCGGCGCTACTGACGACGCGACCCGGCGGTAGGCATCTCTCGCACGCCCGTTCGACGAACGCCCGTTCTTGTGGACAACTTCGTGGACGAGATGGTGGACAAAGGACCTTCAACGACAACGCGGCCGGACCTACCATACGGGTCCACTGCGCCGTCGTGAGCTCTCCGGGAGGGACGGACCCCGGCCAGTGTGTCCCAACGGGATGTCCGCGGCCGACTGTGGCCCGTCGGCAATTCGGGCGGTTGATTCGTGGTGCCGACGAGCGGAGGATGGGAGGTTCGACTATCGATGGATCAGACCAACGTTGGGGGACGTGCCTACGCTGGTAGCGATGGGTCAAGCGGGCCCGAGGCCCTCGAATTCGTCCGCTTCTGCTACCGCCGCCGCCGGGTCGGCTGGCCGGAGCTCTACGACGAGATGTGTGCGGTGGCCGGTCGGGCCCTGTACCAGGGCTACGGCTCGGACGAGCTGGCTGCGATCGGCATCGGGCTCGGCCTGTTCCAGATGCCGGCCCTGGCAGGTCTCGCGGCTCGCGTCGTGGCCGAAGACCAAGAGCGAAGACGCCGGAGCGCTGCCGCCATCCGAGCATCGCTCATCGATGTTGCGGACGCCGAGACGCGCGACCCGGCGGATGAATCAAGCGTCGTGACGCCGTCGCCGGCTCGGCGCACGGTCGACGAGCCGGAGACGAACGACGTCGCGTCGCCGGTCCATGGAGCCGTTCGGCTCGCCCTTGCCACGGGTGCCTGACGGAGAGCAACCGGATCTTGTCGCGTCGCTATCGACGCTCGAGGGCCTCGACCGGTCAGGGTCGAGGCCCTCTCTCTTTGGGGCAACGAACTCGGTTCGGCGGAGGCGATCCCGTCAGGCGCGGATACGGCGCCTCGCCATCTCGCCCTCGATCTGACGCTCGGCCTCGACGTACTGGTCGATCTGCTCGCGGACCTGGTTCGCCTCTGGCGTGTAGAGATGGACCTGCTGCTGGAGGATGTACGACAGGCGTCGGCTCGTCATTCGGACGTGGTCCAGGTTCTTCATGAGGACCAGCGGATCCATCGACGCGAGGTCCGACGGGTGGTACATCAGCTTCATGGCCGCATTCTACTGACGCCTGGGCGCGGTCGCCGACACGAGATCAGACTGAGCGCAGACCGCGCGGCGGCCAGTCCCAGTCGATCGGCGTCCCTGCCGCGGCGAGCGCCCGGCGCCGTCCGGCCTCGGTGGCCCCGAGCACGAGGATTCGATCCGTCTTCGTCGCCCGGCCCGCTTCGGCACCCCAGAGCTTCGTCATCTTCCGCTGCGCGGCGACGTCGTCGAGGGCGATCCCGGCCAACCGGTAGCCCTCCGGCTCGGCGGCGCTCTCCCACACGCGCTCCGCCAGGCCGACGGCACCTCGGATCGGGCGACCGCGGTCGGTCTCGACGTCACCGATGACGAGGACCACGACGGCGTCGTCGGCGAGCACCGTCCGCAGATCGGCGAGGACGTCCCGCAGAAAGGCGAGGTAGGGCTCGCGGTGGTGCGCATCGTCGAGCGCTGCATCGATGGCGCGGGCGTCGAAGCCCAGGAACCAGGTTCGAAGCCAGTTGTAGTAGCCGTACTTCACGACTCGCAGGTACGGCGGCGATGTCACGACCAGCCGCGCCCGCTCCGGCAGGCCCCGTCCACGGAGCTCCGCCCGGGCGCGGGCGGCGACATCCCTCGCGTCGCCGAGCAGGGCGATCCCCGCACCCGACGGGAGCGGATCCCGGTACAGCCGTTTGAGCTTCCGCTCGAGACCGTCGAAGACGTCGCGATCGGGCGACGCGAAGGAGGTCCGGGCGGCAAAGTCCCGGACGTAGCGCGGCGCCATGCTGAACGTGTTGGGCATCAGCTCCGAAAGATAGGAGGCGCTCTTGCCGTGGAGGATGCCCGTCACGGCGGCCGCCAGGAATCGATCGGTGCGGTCGGCGAGTCGAAGCGAGGACCGGACGAACAGCAGCTGCGCCAGTGTCCGGAGGTGGAACGCCACGGCGACCTCGGCGGGGACGACCTCCACCGGGACGCCGGCGGGTCCGCTTCCCGCCGCGGGAACGAGCGCCGCGGCGCCCGAACCGTCCGTCGCGAGAACCCGGCCGGCGAGCTCCAGCCACTCGGCGCTCGAGGCGGCCCACCCGAGCCGCAGCGCGGCAAGACGCGTGGCGCTGTCGGCGCGGGACGCAGGGTCGACCTTCGCCGACGTCAGGAGATGGGCGAACGGGTTGAGGTCGTTGCCGACACCGATCCGGCCCTCCGCGCAGGCCTGGAGCGGGGTCGTGCCACGTCCGGAGAACGGGTCGAGGACCACGTCCCCTCGCCGCGAGAACCGTCCGATGAATGCGTGGCCGAGTGCCGCCGGAAAGCTCGCCAGGTAGGAGCACATCGGGTGGAAGGCATGGCCCCACAGCCGCTGCTGGTCCTTCCATTCCGGCGCGATCGCGAGAACCGGCAGGGCAGGGAACGAGGTCGCCCCCTCCGGGCCTCCGGCGGACCCCAGACCGAACCCGAGTTGAGCCGCGCTCACGGTGCTGCGGGTGATGGGCATCCCTCGCGGTCGTCTCCTGGCGGCTGGCCGGCCGCGGAGCATAGCACGCGGGTTCGGCGCAATCGGGTGGCGGGACCCGTTCTCTCAGACCGCCTCAGGCGGTGACGACGCGGTTCCGCCCCGCTCGCTTGGCGGTCACGAGGCCCACGTCGGCCCGGGCGATGGCGTCGACGAAGCGATCGTTGTCGGCGCCCAGGCCCGTACAGCCCGCCGAGACCGTGGCCGAGAGCAGGATGCCGTCCGGGCCCGGGACCCGCACGAGGGCGAACGCAACCCGAATTTCCTCGGCCACCACCTGGGCCTGATCGACGGTCGCCCCATCGAGCACCGCGAGAAACTCCTCGCCGCCGTAGCGGGCAACGACGTCGCTGCCCCGGAAGCGTCGCTGCAGGATGTCCGCGAAGGTCCTGAGGATGACGTCGCCGATCTGGTGTCCATGTTGCTTGTTGAAGGCTCCGAAGTGGTCGAGGTCGAACATGACGACGGCCGCACGCTTCCGCTCGTGGCTCGCTGAGCGGTTGCGAGCGGCGTCGAGGCGGGCGATCGTCGTGTCGAGATAGCGACGGTTGAACAGCCCCGTCAGGGCGTCGCGGATCGAGAGCTCCGTCATGTCGGCGTGGAGGAACGTGTTCGTGACCGCAAGGGCCACGAGTCCGGCGAGAATCGGCAGGGCCTCCGTCTCGTCGGGACCGAACGGCCGATCCAGATCGCGTCGGATGAGCGTCAGGGCGCCGACCACGACGTCATCGCGGATCAGCGGAACCGCGGCACCGTCCACCGTCTCGCCCACGGCCCCGATTGCCACCGCATGGGGGTCTGAGGCGCCGTCGTACTGGTTCGCGAGGACGAGCTCCCGGCTGCGGATCGCCTCTCCGGCCATCCCGACGCCGGGCTCGACCTCGACGCTCAGGTACTCCTCGTGCGGCCCGGCAATCGCCCGGACGTAGTAGCGCCCGCTCGTCCGATCGAGGATCGTGAGGGCCACGGTCGAGGCGGCCAGCACCGTGCTCACGCCCTCGACGATCTTCTGCTGGACTCGCTCCGGGTCGAGGGTTCCGTTGACGGCCGTCGCAAACACGGTCAGCCGCTGAAACAGCTCTGCTCGGGACGCGAGTCGCTCGCGCTCGCGGGCGAGCGCGAAGGCCGACGCGAGTCGCTCGGCGACCAGGCTCATCGTCTCGACATCGCTCTGATCCAGCTCGGACCCTGCGCCGGCCTCGACGTTCACGATGCCGACGAGGTCGCCGTTCACGATGAGCGGCGCGCTGATCTCGGCCCGGACGTTGCCGGCCGCGCTGAGGTAGTCCGGATCGAGGGACACATCCGGGACGAAGGTCAGGGTCTTCGTCCGCATGACCCGACCGAGGACGCCGTTCGTGCCGTCGAAATCCTCGATCCACGTGGCATAACCGCGCTGGGCGGCGAGTCGCATCCGGCTGCTCGACCCGAGGTAGAGCGAGACGAAGTCGTAGCCGAGGTCCTCGCGCAGGAGGTTGACGACGCGATCGAGGGTCTCCGGTGCTGCCCCGGTCGCCGCGAGGAGGCGGCCGACGCTTTCGACCGCGGCCACCTGCCTCGAACGCCGTCGATCGTGGGCGAGCGAGGCGCCGAGCCGGCCGACCGTCATCGTCAGCGCGGAGATCGTCCGACGGATCCCGATGGAGATGAGGATCGACGTCGCGGCAAGGGCGATGCCGCGCTGGGTGTTCGGCACGAGGTGCTCGGGCGTCGCCAGGAACACCGGGAGCAGGTAGACCACTGCGCAGGCACCGCCGACGAGCAGTGCCTGGCGCGTGCCCTGCGCGGCTGCCAGGGCAACGATCGGGATGTACAGCGCGCCGGTGGGTCTGAACGTCGCGTCGCCGATGAGACCCGAGATGACGGTCACGAACAGGATCGCGAGGGCGTAGCGCGACGCCACGATCGCGTTGCGCTGGGCCCGCGACGGCCGCAGGCGGGGGACGACGATCGCGGCCACTGCCTGCCCGGCAAGGAACACCGCCGCAATCGCCACCAACCGGACCGTGTCGCCGGCGGACCCGGCCGCGCCGACGAGGACGGCGGCGGCCGCCACTCCGACGCCGAGGAGGAAGAGGGCGTCGCTCATCAGATGCCGGATCGTCATGCTGCCCAGCCACCCGCGGGCTCGGGCATGCGGAACTGTCATGGGCAGGCGGAGGGTGGTCATCGCTGGCGACCATACGCGTACCGAGGTCCCGCGGACAGGGTGACGTAGGTACGGTTCAGGGTGGTGAATTCGCCGTCAATGGGCCTACGCGCAGCGGTCGGTGGATCGTGGCTCGTCGCGCCGTCACGCTAGACTCGGGCCCTGGTCCCCGTAGCTCAGTGGACAGAGCAACCGCCTTCTAAGCGGAAGGTCACAGGTTCGAATCCTGTCGGGGACGCCACGTTCGGCAATCCCCATGCGCATCGGGGCATACTCGCGGCGCTCGACGAAATCATCCGACCGGGCGCAGGAGCCGTTCCATGACCCTTCCGGCACGCATCGAGACCGTCATCGTCGGCGCCGGTCAGGCCGGCCTGACGATGAGCTGGTATCTCCGCCAGGCAGGTCGCGAGCACGCGATTCTCGAGCGACGAGCCACCCTGGGCGGCGGCTGGCAGGACCGCTGGAATTCGTTCCGCCTTGTCACGCCGAACTGGACCGCCTCATTTCCCGGAGACCCGTTCCGCGGCGCGGATCCCGATGCCTTCATGCCCCGTGACGCGATCGTTGCCCGGGTTGCCGACTACGCAACGGCGATCGATGCGCCGGTCCACCTCGATGCTGCGGTCGAGCGCCTGTCGATCGGCCCGAGCGGTGGCTTCCGGCTGGAGACGACGGCCGGACTGATCGAGGCCGGCCACGTGGTCGTCGCGGCGGGCAGCTTCCACACTCCGCGCCTTCCGCCGATCGCGGGGGAGCTGCCGGCTCGCCTCACGCAGATCCACTCCCACGACTATCGAACCGAATCGAGCCTGCCGTCCGGCGCCGTTCTCGTCGTCGGGAGCGGACAGTCGGGCGTCCAGATCGCGGAGGAGCTGCTCGACGCCCGCCGCGACGCCCACCTGTCGGTGGGGACCGCGGGACGCGTCCCGCGACGGTATCGCGGCCGCGATCTGTTCGGGTGGCTCTATCCGATCTCGAGCCGCGGCGCGGCGATCGGCGTCGAGCTGCCGACGGTCGACCAGCTGCCGGACCCCCGGACGCGCCTCATGGGCAATCCGCATCTCTCGGGTCACGGCGGCGGCCATGACACGAACCTGCGGCAGTTCGCCGCGACCGGGATGACCCTGCTGGGCCGAATCGAGTCCGTCTCGGGTGAGCGTCTGTCGCTCGCCGACGACCTCGCCGTCAACCTCGCTCGGGCCGACGCGTTCTTCGGTGATCGCTTCCAGGCCCTGTGCGACCGGTTCATCGACGGGTCGGGGATCGAGGCGCCGCCCGACGATCGAGTCCCGTTCGGCTTCGAGCCAGCGGCCCTTCGCGACCTCGACCTCGCGGACCGCGGCATCAGCAGCGTGATCTGGACGACCGGTTACCGGCTCGATTACGGGTGGATCGACATGCCGATCCTGGACGAGCTGGGCTTTCCTCGGAACCGGCGTGGCGTCACAGAGGTCCCGGGCCTGTTCTTCCTGGGCCTGCTCTGGCAGCGCAACCAGCTGTCCGCCACGCTCATGGGTCCGGCGGTGGACGCCAGGCAGGTCGCGCAGGCGATGGGTTTGCCGCCGGTCGACTCGGAGCTCATCGGCCTGCCCGCCTGAGGCTCCGGCCGATCCTCAGCCGAGGTCGGCGCCTTCCATCTCGAGCTCGTCGGGATCGTCCATGACCTCGTGCGCGTAGCACCATCGCCACGCCTCGCCCGGCTGCTGCGAGCGAGCGACGGGATGGCCGGTGGCCGCGAAATGGGCGGAGGCGTGGCGGTTCTTGCTCTGGTCGCAGCAAGCGACGTTCCCGCACGTCAGGCAGAGACGGAGATGGACCCAGGTGTCGCCGGTCGCGATGCACTCGCGGCAGCCGAGCGCGATCGGCGCGACCTCGCGTGCCTCCCACAGGTGAGGACAGGTGCTCACGACCGTGCGCCGCTCGGCTTTGCCGCTCCGGCAACACAGGATCGGCAGCGCCCGACGACGGTCAGATGCGACAGGTCGACGTCGAACCCCCGCGCCCGCCGGAATGCCTCGATCGTGGCTGCCGCCTCGTCCGGTCCGATCTCCCAGCTGCTGCCGCAGTCGCCGCAGTGCAGGTGGCCGTGCTCGTTGCCGGGACGGACGTGGAACTCCTCGCGGCCGTCCAGACCGTGGGCGTGACGCACGAGGCCCACGTCCTCGAGGGCGCGGAGCGTGCGGTACACGGTCGACGGCGTCGTGCCCGGGTCGATCGAGCGACAGCGGTCGACGAGCTCGCTGCCGGTCACGTGACCGTCGGTCTCGTCGAGCACCTGGAGGATCAACCGGCGCTGTGGCGTCCAGCGCATACCCGCGCTGCGGAAGTGCTCTCGCACATCCGGAAGCGTGTCGGTCGGGGATCCGCTTCGGAGCATCGCGCGAAGTATAGACAGCCGACGCAACTGCAACGAGTTGCGATAAGGTTCGGATCGCATGCGTTCCACTCGACTCGATCGCGCCGCCTCGGCGCTGCTCTCGATCGCCGTGCTCTCCCTGCTGGCAGCGGCGTGCGCGCCCGCCTCCGGGGGGCCACCGTCGACGGCGGGTGGCGGAGCTTCGCTCGGCTGGGCCGACACGCTGACCGGGGAGCCGGACAAGCTCGATGTCGCCACGACCGTCGCGCCGATCAGCTCGATTGCCCGGAACATCGGGGGCGACCGGATCCGGCTGCGCGGCATCGTCCCGGACGCCACGAACTCGCACACGTTCGAGCCCGCGCCTTCAGACGCTCAGACGCTCGCGAAGGCCGACCTGATCATCGTCAACGGGCTCCATCTCGAGCAGCCCACGCTCGACCTCGCCCAGGCGTCGAAGCAGGCCGGCACGCCGATCCGCCAGCTCGCCGACGGCACGATCACCCGAGACCAGTGGCTGTTCGACTTCAGCTTTCCGGAATCGGCTGGCGACCCGAACCCGCATCTCTGGATGAATCCGAAGTACGCCCTTCGTTACGCCGAGCTGATTCGCGACTGGTTCAGCGAGGCCGATCCGGCGAACGCGTCCGCGTACGCCGGGAACTTCACGGCCTACAAGGGCCGCCTCGACCAGCTCGACGCGCTCATCCGGAAGGGCGTTGCGTCCGTGCCGGCGCAGGATCGGAAGCTCCTCACCTATCACGACTCATGGGCCTACTGGGCTCGCGAGTACGGATTCACCGTGATCGGCGCCGTCCAGGCGTCGGATTTCTCCGACCCGAGCCCACAGGAGGTGGCCCGCCTCATCGCCCAGATCCGGACGGAGAAGGTGCCGGCGGTCTTCGGCTCCGAGGTGTTTCCGAGCCCCGTCCTCGAGCAGATCGCCCGCGAATCGGGCGCAACCTTCGTCGACAAGCTGCGGGACGACGAGCCGCCCGGCGCACCCGGATCGGCCGAGCACACGTATCTCGGGATGATGAAGAGCGACATGCAGGTGCTGGTCGGGTCGCTCGGCGGTGACGCCTCGATCTTCGATCCGCTCGCGGTCACGGATACCTTCACTCGATGACGACTCTCATTCCGAATCGTCACGACGGCCGCCCGGCGACCGACCCGGTCCTCGTCCGCTTCTCCGGCGTGAGCTGCGGCTACGACCGCCGGAAGGTGCTGCGGGACATCGACCTGACGATCGAGGAGGGCGCGTTCGTCGGGATCGTCGGGCCGAGCGGGGCGGGCAAGACGACGCTGCTCCGGGCGATGGTCGGGGCGGTCCCGCGGCTCGAGGGATCGCTGACGTTCGGCGGTCGCCCGGTCGGACGCGGCGGCACGCCGGGCGTCGGCTGGGTGCCGCAGCTCGAGACGGTCGACTGGAACTTCCCGGCGACCGTCGGCGAAGTCGTCCTGATGGGCCGCTGGTCGGAGCGACGCTGGCAGGCCTGGGCGTCAGCTGCCGATCGGAAGGCCGTCGATGGACTCCTCGAGCGGCTCGGAATCGGAGGGCTCGGCCGCCGTCACATCCGAGAGCTCTCCGGAGGCCAACAGCAGCGCGTCTTCCTGGCTCGGGCGATGATCGGCGAGCCACGGCTCCTGCTCCTCGATGAGCCGACGTCCGGCGTCGATCTGAAGACCCGCGACGACATCCTCCACCTGCTCGCCGACCTGAACGGCGACGGAATGACGATCGTCATGACGACCCACGAGCTCAACACGGTAGCGGCGCATCTCCCGTGGGTGGTCTGCGTCAACGGCTCGGTCATTGCCGAGGGCGATCCGGACGACATCTTCACCTCGGAGATCCTCGGCCGGACGTACGGCGCGGATCTCCGGGTCGTCCGCCAGGACGGAATCATCCTCGTGGCGGATGCGGCGCCGCATCGGTTGCGGGACGCCCTCCGTCATCGCCACGAGGGGTTCGAGCACGCCCACCACGAGCACGCCGAGGGCGATCACGTCCACGACCCGCAGGCCGTCCGTCCGGTCGGTGATGGCGGCACGGACCGGTGACCTACATCGTCACGCCGCTCGCCTTCGAGTTCTTCCGGCAGGGAGTCGTCGCGTCCATTCTCGTCGGTGCGCTCTGCGGCATGCTCGGCGTCTACATCGTCCTGCGTCGGATGAGCTACATCGGCCACGGCCTCTCGCATTCGGTCTTCGGCGGGGCCGTGATCGCGTACGTGGCGGCGCTCAACTTCTATGTCGGGGCGGGACTCTGGGGCTTCTTCTCGGCGCTCTTGATCAACGCGGTCGCCCGCCGGCGCCGGATCGGGGCGGACGCGGCGATCGGAATCGTGACGACCGCCAGCTTCGCGGTGGGGGTCGCCTTGATCAGCAAGACGCGGAGCTTCACGCGCAACTTCGAGGCGGCGCTGTTCGGCAACATCCTCGGCGTCACGCCACTCGACCTCGTCGTCGTCGGGGTCGTCACGCTCAGCGTGGCGGCCTTCATCCTGCTGTTCTACAAGCGGCTGCTGTTCATGACATTCGACCCCGAGGTCGCGGCGATCCAGGGGGTCGAGGTGGGCATCACGGACAGCCTCTTCGCCCTCGCGATGGCCGCGACGATCGTCGCGTCGATCAACGTGGTCGGAGTGACGCTCATCGCCGCGACGCTCGTGATCCCCTCGACCACCGCTCGACTCCTGACCGATTCGTTCGCCCGGATGCTCGTGCTCTCGACGGTCATGGGCGCGCTGTCCGGGCTGGTCGGCATGTACCTGAGCTACTGGCTCGACGTGTCCTCGGGCGCCACGATCGTCCTGCTCGAGGCCGCCATCTTCGTCGTGGTCTTCGCCGCGACGACCCTGTCCCGACGTCGAACGAGCTGGGCCGACCAGCGCATTCCGGTCCTCGCCGCGGACCGTCCGGCCGACGACCTGGGCTGAAGCCCGCTGGTCCGGCTCGACCGGGTCAGGCCGCGCGGAGGTCGGCGATCGTCCGGCTCGTATGGACGCTCGCGAAGCTGAGCGTCAGCAGCGAGCGCAGGCGACCGGGCCGGTGCGCGAGCGACGAGCATTCGAGCCAGAGCGCGTCGTCGCGCTCGACGACGACGGTCGGGCTGCCGCACTGGTCGCAGAAGGGTGCAAAGCGATGGGCGTCCTCGATGCGCTCGAGGATGTCCTGATTGGTGTTCATGAAATGGCTCCTTGCCATTGATACGGTACGTCCCGTATCGTAACAGAATGAAGGTTGCGAGACAAGGAGCCGAAGGTCCGGTTTCCGGCCCGGCCCGGCCGGCCACCGCTACCGGACCGCGCCGGCCGGGCCGGCCGCGAAGCGACATCGCCCACCGGGCGATCCTCGACGCCGCCCGCGAGCTGCTCGTCGAGGAGGGCTTCACGCGGCTGCGACTGGAGCACGTCGCGGCCCGCGCGGGCGTTGGGAAGAACACGATCTATCGCCGGTGGGCGTCGAAGGAAGACCTGACGCTCGAGCTCCTCCTGGAGCTTGCCGGGCCGCACCTCGCGATCCGCGACGTCGGCGACACCCGATCCGAGCTGCTCGCCGCTGTCGAGAATCCGATGCGCGCGATCACCGAGACCCCGTTCGGGCCGGTGATCCGGGCGATGATGTCGCAGATCGCGGGCAACCCGGCGATCGGCGATCCGTTCCGCTCCGCTGTCGTCGCCGCACGCCGCTCCGAGATCGCGCGTGTCATCGAGCGCGGCATCGCCCGCGGCGACCTGCGCGCCGACGCCGACGCGTCGGTCGCCACCGAGCTCCTCGCGGGTCCCGTCTACTTCCGGCTCGTGTTCGGCGGTGCGCTCGATCGCGATCTCGCGCGGCGGGTCGTCGACACGCTCCTCAACGGGTTCGCGGCCGGCTGATCGCGCTTGCCGGCCCCTGACCGCGCCGCCGATCAGGCGACCGAGGCCGACTTCGCCTGGGCGATCAGGTCCGCGGCCTTGTCGATCGGGATCGCGAAGCCGAGCCCCTCGGCGGTCGAGGCC
>DATAQF010000133.1:0-3597 GCA_036264795.1 Candidatus Limnocylindrales bacterium
CCATCGGCGGCGACGGCCTGGACTTGCGCCGTGGCTTCGACTCCCGGGCCAGCGCCCGCTCGGCCATCCTGGCCCCGATCGCGACCTCGTGGCCCTGGTCGCCGGGCGCGTAGTAGGTCGAGCCGACCAGGACGTCCGGAAGGTACTGCTGTGCGACGTCGTCTCCCTGGAAGTCGTGCGGGAAGACGTAGCCCACGCCGATCCCGTGTTGCTTCATCCGGCGGTCGCCGGCACTCCTCAGGTGGTTCGGCACGGGCAGCGACCCGAGACGAAGAACGTCGGCAAGGGCCGCGCCGTACGCCCGGCTCACGGAGTCGCTCTTGGGAGACAGAGCGATAAAGACGGTTGCCTGGGCCAGGGCATATTGGGCCTCAGGCAGGCCGACATGGTCCAGCGCCTGAGCCGCCGCGACGGCGACTTGGAGCGCGCGGGGATCGGCGTTGCCGACGTCTTCCGAGGCGCTGATGATCAGGCGGCGGACGATGAACCGGGGATCCTCGCCGGCGGCGATCATCGAGGCGAGCCAGTACAGCGCCGCGTCCGGATCGTTGCCGCGAAGGCTCTTGATGAAGGCCGAGACCGTGTCGTAGTGGCCGTCACCCGCTCGATCGTAGGCGAGCATGCGCTGCTGGGCGGCCGTCTCGACATCCTCGAGCCGCGGCGAGACGTGGCCGTCGGCATCGCGGCTCCCCTCGGATTCGGCCAGGGCGACCGCCCCCTCCAGGACGTTCATCGCCGTGCGGGCATCGCCACCGGCGAGCGAGACCAGGTGCTCGAACGCTTCATCCGCCAGCGCAACCCCGCCGCTCGGGCCGAGCTCGCCCGCGAGACCGCGCTCCGCATCGGCGATGGCCCGCCGCACGACGGTCGCGACGTCCTCGTCGGCGAGCGTCTCGAGACGCCAGACCCGCATCCGCGACAGCAGCGCCGCGTTGACTTCGAAATATGGATTCTCGGTTGTCGTTCCGGTCAGGGTGATCGTGCCGTCCTCGACATAGGGGAGGAGGGCATCCTGCTGGGCCTTGTTGAAGCGATGGATCTCGTCGATGAACAGGACGGTCCGCTGCCCGCTCATCGCCAGTCGATCCTGGGCCTGCGCGATCGCGCCCCGGACGTCGGCGACGCCGGAGGAGACGGCCGACAGGGCGATCATCTCGGCGCCGACGGCGTCGGCCAGGAGGCGGGCGAGGGTGGTCTTGCCGGTGCCGGGTGGGCCCCACAGGATGATGGAACCAAGATGCCCGCGCGAGATGGACCGGCGCAACGGTCCTCGTTCGCCGACGAGGTGATCCTGCCCCACGAACTCGCCGAGGGAGCGAGGACGCATCCGGGCGGCGAGCGGTTGTGCCCCGGGCGGTGGCTTGAACAGGGGCTCGGGCTTCGCGCCGCCCGCCCTCGTCCGTGTGGTCGGCATATCGCCAGTCTATTGGGATGGACTGGGGCCGATGGTTCGCGGCGACCGGTCGACCAGCCGGCGGCGCCGGATGCGCAGCGTCAGGCGACGCGGTCGGCGGGCGTCCAGAGCTTGCCGGTGGGACCACTGAGCCCCCGATTGTCGCCGGGGAGCGGAGCGTCGGCGGCGGTCTCGATCCCGCTCACGAACGCGGTCACGAGCGTCGGATCGAGCTGCGATCCCGCGGCGTCCTCCAGCCGGCGGAGGCTCTCGCCGATCGACAGGGCCTTGCGATAGGGCCGCGACGTCGTCATTGCCGAGAACGCGTCGGCAACGGACAGGAGTCGGGCGATCAAGGGGATCTCCTCGCCTTCCAACCCGTGCAGGTAGCCCGTGCCGTCCCACCGTTCGTGGTGGTGCCGGATGCCGGCCCGCACCTCGTCGAGGTTCGGCAGGTCGCGGACGATCGAATCGCCGAGCTTGACGTGCTGCTTGACGATCTCGTACTCGTCGGCCGTCAGCGCGGCGGGCTTGCGGAGGATTGCGTCCGGGATCCCGATCTTGCCGATGTCGTGGAGCAGGCCGGCGATTCCGAGCGTCCGGATCAGGTCCGGATCCGCCTCGATCCGCTTGGCGAGGAACGTGGCATAGCGCGCGACATCCTCGGAATGGCGCTTCGTGTACCGGTCCTTGGTGTCGACGGCGATGACGAGGCCGACAAGGACATCGAAGCTGCTCCGTTCGGCGACCCCCATGTCGTTGAGCTCCGCACGCGCGACGCGAATGGCATCGCCGCCGCTGGCCTTCGCCTCGCCGAGCGTGACGGTTGCGACCGACAGGAGCTCGGTCGGCGCGTCTCCGTCGACAGGCGAGAAGCAGATCCCGGCGCTGACGGTCAACGGCAGTCGCTCCGAGGTCCCGAACTGAAGGCTCAGGTCGGCCAGCCGGCTGCGGAGCCGCTCGATGGCCGGCTCCAGGTCGTGGCTGCAGCCCGGAGGAGCCACGATGATCAGCTCGTCGGGCCCGTAGCGGCCCACGATCGATTGGTTGGACAGCTCGGAGCGAAGGACCGAGGCAACCTTGCGGAGAGCCGTGTCGCCGGCGGGGTGGCCGTGGGTGTCGTTCAGCAGACGGAAGTTGTCGATGTCGACGAGTGCGACGCCGACCGGCTCGCCCGCGATCCGGGCACTCTCGATCTGGGCGGCCAGGAGCCCGACCGCCGTCCCGTGATTCAGCATTCCGGTCAGGGCGTCCCGCCGCTGCGCCTCGAGGAGCTCGTCGGTCTGGCGGGCGAGGCGGCTCTGCGCCGCCCGGAAGATCAGGTGGAGGAGGAGCGCGAGGACGATGGCCGCGACCGTGGTCACGATCAGCACGTCGCGTTGGCTTGCGTCCGCAGCCGCCAGGACGGGGGCGGCATTGCGGTAGATCTCGAACACCGCCGTCACGCGACCGGCGCCATCGAGGATCGGCAGGTACTCCTCGATGAGCTTCGAGCCCTTCGGCGCGCCGACCGTGGCCGAGTCGCTCTCGTCGGCGGTCTCGAGGTTGGCGACGGACTGGCCACTGGCAATCGCCTGCTCGAGGGAGGGGCTGTTCGCGTCGCCCGTCCCCTCCAGGGCCGCTCGGTCGCTGAACAGGATCGAGCCCGTCACGGAGTGGATCTTCAGCTGGAGGATTCCCTCGCCGCCCTTGACGATGGCCGCGAGCTCGCTGCCGATCGAGGCGGTGCGGGCCTGATCGGCGTTGCCGGGGATCAGGTCGCCGGGTGTCAGCGCCTGACCGGCAAAGGACCGGGCGAGCGACCGATCTGCGGCGACCGTCGAGTCGACCGCGGTTTGGGATACGTGCTGGCCGACCACGACATCGAGCGCCGCCGCCGTCGCGATGACGAGGGTCAGACCCGCGCCGTAGACGACGAGGAGGAGCGCCCGTCGGCGCGGCCGAATCAGCGAGACGCTCATTGGACGAAACCGGGGCGCGATGCAGGGTGTGGCACGGTCGGTCGGACCGTATCCAGCGGTGCACCCCCTGTCGATGGGACCTTCGGGGCAGGCGTCCTCCGGATCGTCGCTCCCGGAGATCCCTCGCTCAGCGCAGGTCGAGCCGCGCTCGATCGCTCAGATCGTGAAGAGATGCGCCACGTTGACGAGAACGTCGAGGACCGCGAGGACGGCCAGCAGCGACCCGCCGACGATCGTGATCCG
>DATAQF010000154.1:0-9231 GCA_036264795.1 Candidatus Limnocylindrales bacterium
GTCCTCCGTGTGGGGCTGCTGCAGGTCCGGCTCTCCGGCCGCGAGCACGTACAGCCCGACGCTGAGGTCCGGAACCGTGATGAACTCGAGGTACGGCCGGCCCGCGGCCTCGCGTTCGGCAGCGATATCGGCGAGCTCGAAGGCATCCATCGCCCGAGCGTAGCAGTGGCGGGAACCGATCGCCGGTGGCGACCGTACGATGAGTCGGTGAGATGCCTGGCCCTCGTCGCCTGCCTGACCGCAATGGCGCTGGGATGCGGCCAGCCGAACGTCACGCCCTCGGCGATGCCTGCCTCGCCCCTCGCGAGCGGGTCCGCCAGCACGGCCGCCGGCGGCGGCAGCCCCTCCCCGTCCGTCGTGCCTCCGTCGAGCCCCGTGGCCCCGTCGACCGCCGCCTTCGACCCGACCCACGTGGCCATCGGCTTCGAGACCGTCGTCGGTGGTCTCAAGGCTCCGCTGGGGATCGTGAACGCCGGCGACGCGTCGGGCCGCCTGTTCGTCGCCCAGCAGGGCGGCCAGATCCGGATCGTCAAGGACGGACGCCTCGCCTCGACGCCCTTCCTCGACATTGCCGATCGGATCACGAGCGGGGGTGAGCGCGGCCTCCTCGGCGTCGCCTTCCATCCCCACTATCCGCAGGATCCGCGACTGTTCGTCGACTACACCGATCGGAACGGCGATACCCGGGTCTCGGCGTTCCGGGTCGATCCCGCCAGCCCCGACCGGATCGATCCATCGACGGAGCAGCGGCTCCTGTTCGTGAAGCAGCCCTACGCCAACCACAATGGCGGTGCCCTCGTCTTCGGTCCTGATGGGTTCCTCTACATCGCGCTCGGCGACGGCGGGAGCGGCGGCGACCCGCAGGGCAATGGTCAGTCGCTGAAGACCCTCCTCGGCAAGATCCTCCGGATCGACGTCGACGCGACGAGCGACGGCCGCGCCTACGGCATCCCGGCCGACAACCCCTACGCGGACGGTGCGGGGGGCCGCCGGCCCGAGATCTGGCTCTGGGGCCTCCGCAATCCGTGGCGCATGAGCTTCGACCGGGTGACCCACGATCTCTGGATCGGCGACGTCGGCCAGAACGCGTGGGAGGAGGTCGACGTCCAGCGGGCCGGCGCGCCGAGTGGCACGAACTTCGGCTGGAACCGACTGGAAGGTGCGCATTGCTTTCAGCCGGCCCAGGGCTGCCAGGCGCCGGGTCTGACCGGCCCTCAGGCCGAGTACGGCCACGACCAGGGCTGCACGGTCATCGGCGGCAACGTCGACCGCGGGACCGGCCAGCCGGCGCTGAGCGGCGGGTACGTCTTCGCGGACTACTGCTCGGGCCGGGTCTGGGTGATCGATCCAAGCGTCAATGGGCTTCGGGCGCCAACGCTCGTCGCGGAGACGAAGCACAACTTCACGGCCTTCGGCGAGGACGAGGCCGGCGAGCTTTACGCGGTCGACATCACCGGCGGCACGCTCCTCCGCCTCACGGGGACCAGCCGCTGACCCTGACTCGTCCGGGTCGACGAGCCGCGAGGATCGTCAGCTCCGGGCCGTCGCGGCCTGCTGGGCGGGGGCGTTCCGGCGCACTGGTCGGAGGTAGAGGATGAGGATCGTCACGACATACGTGACGTGGGCAAGGAGCGTGAGGATCTCGGGCGCGGCGGAGTAGCCGAACAGGGCCCGCAGGAATGCCCCGATCCCGCTCGCATCGGACACCACGGCGCTGATGTCGTAGGCGGTCGCGGTCCATGGCCCGCTCCCCAGCGCGCCGATCTCGATGAACTCGTGGAGGCCCTTGCTGAGGAGCCCGGCCGCGATGAAGACCAGGGCAATCCCCGTCCAGCGGAAGAAGGACCCGAGATTCAGCCGCCGGCTGCCGTGGTAGAAGCCGAAGCCGAGGGCGGCCGCGACCGCAAGCCCGAGCGCCGCGCCGAGCAGGATCCACCCCGCCTCGAGCCGGTTCGAGGTCGCCTGTCCGACGAGAAAGAGGGACGTCTCGAGGCCCTCGCGGATGACGGCGGCGAATGCCAGCAGTGCCAGGCCCCACGACCCGCCGCCCGCGACGGCGCGGTCCACGGCGGCCTGCAGCTCACCCTTGACCGACCCCGCCTGGCGCCGCATCCAGAACAGCATCCAGGTCACGACGGCCGCGGCGACGAGCATCGTCGTGCCTTCGAAGACCTGCTCGTACGGGCTCGTGAAGCTGCCGACCGTGTTGAACAGCACGATCCCGACGACGAGGCTCAGCCCGAGCGCAAGCCCGGTCCCGATCCAGATCCGGCTCGCCTGGTCGCCGCGGCCGCTCCGAACGAGATAGGCAAGGACGATGCTGACGATCAGGGCCGCCTCGACCCCCTCGCGCAGCCCCGTCAGGAGACCGCTGGTGAAGGATCCGAAATCCAATTCCGACCACTCCCGGAAGCTCCGAGCGCGCCTGGCCAAGGTTGACCAACCGGCCGCTGACGTCAGGGTAACGGGCGCATTCCGAACCGGTCAAGCGCCCTTGATCCCGAGACACAGGGTCGCCTGAGTCATCAGGACAGGCAGCGCGCAAGTTGGGGCCCCGGCCCGCCCGCCGGGGCGGTGCCTGGACGCCCCGGATTCCCCGGCGACATCCTTCTGCAATGCACGGCTGCCCGGCACTCGGGGGATCGTGACGGCCGCGGCTCGATCCTGTCGAGGTGTACGAGCGCGTCCCCGGCCAGCTTCCCGTGCCCGGCTCCCCTTCCATCCGTCATTCGGCGGCAACCCGGGTCGCGCTCCGCCGCGCGGGCTATCGGCGTGCGGCTCTCGGGCGGCCGCGGCCGAAGGCGCCCGCAGGTCGAAGCCGCGCGACGACGATCCTCGTCACCGCCCTCGTCACGTTCGTGATCGGGAGCCTGCTGCTCGCCGGCGTGGTCGCTGTCGGAACGGTCGCCACGGTCGGCGCGCTGTCCCATGACCTGCCCGACCCCACGAGCCTCGGCGCCCTGACGTTCGCCCAGCCGACCGTCGTCTACGACCGGACCGGCAAGATCCCGCTCGGACGGTTCCAGCGCGAGCAGCGGCGGGTCGTCGGCTACAACGAGGTTCCCCAGCTCGTCCTCGACGCGACGACGACGGCCGAGGATCGGACCTTCTGGGAGAACGCCGGTTTCGATCCGGCGGCGATCCTCTCCGCGGTCGCCGGCAATGCCTCGACGGGCGGCGACCGCGGCGCCTCGACGATTACCCAGCAGCTCGTGCGAGCCCGGCTCCTTCCCGAGGACGTGACCGCACCGGGCGCCGACCGGTACCTCCGCAAGGCGAAAGAGCTGATCCAGGCGTCCCGCCTCACGTCGGCGTATCCCGGCGAGAGTGGCAAGGAGAAGATCATCACGGCGTACCTGAACGAGATCTTCTACGGCCACGACGCCTACGGGATCGCCGCGGCCGCCCGGATCTACTTCGGGATCGCGGATCTCTCGAAGCTGACGATCGCGCAGGCGGCCCTCCTTGCCGGGCTGCCGAAGTCGCCCTCCAACTTCGATCCCTACCTGTATGCGCAACCGGACGCGACGGGCAAGCTCGTCGTCCCGAGCTCGGCGCCTCCGGTCGTCAGGCGCGACTGGATCCTTCGCAACCTCTCGACGTCGCGCTCGACGCGACTCAGCCCGAGCGAGCTCAGCGCGGCCCTGGCCGAGCCCGTGGTGCTCGTCGGCGACCAGCCTCTCTCGTACCTCGCGCCCCATTTCACCTGGCAGGTGCGCCGCCAGCTGCAGTCGATCCTCGGCCCGAACGTCACGATCGAGACGGGCGGCTACACCGTGATCACGACCCTCGACTGGCACGCCGAGCAGCTCGCCGAGAAGTGGCTGGCCGCCGCGGCGATCGCTCCGAATCTGCCCGCGAAGCGCTCGGCCGCCATGCTCGGCAGCCTGAAGATCGGCCCGGCCGACCGGTCGTGGCTCAATGCCCTTCGAGGCAAGGATCTCCATGATGGAGCGCTCGTGGCGATCGACTACCGGACCGGCGACGTCCTCGCCTACACGGGGAGCGCCGGCTACTACCGTGAGGACCTCGCGAGCCGCAAGTTCGCCCCCAAATACGACGCCGCCGGCGACGGCGCCCGGCAGCCGGGGTCGGCCTGGAAGCCGATTCTCTATGCGAGCGCCTTCGACTCGAAGCGTCTGACGCCGGGGAGCCTCCTGCTCGACATTACCGCCGAGTTCGGAAAGGGCTGGGCTCCCCACGACGCCGACCAGCTGGAGCGCGGGCCCGTCCTCGTCCGGAAGGCACTCCAGTACTCTCTCAACATGCCGGCCATCCGTGCTCTCCAGCGGGTCGGCAACCAGACGGTCGCTGACTACGCGACGAAGTTCGGGATCCGTCTGACCGGCGGTACGAAGGGGTATCTCCAGGCCGGCCTCGCTGGGGCGCTCGGAACGGTCGAGCTGCGGCCGATCGACCTGACCTCGGCGTTCGGTGCGCTCGGGAACGGCGGCGTTCGCGTTCCGCCCCGGATGATCCTCGAGATCCGCGACGCGACGGGCAAGGTCGTCTACGAGGCTCCGAAGCCGAAGGGGGTCGCGGCCGTGAGCCCGCAGGCGGCGTTCCTCGTCAGCGACATCCTCCAGGGCAACACGGACCCGAAGCAGAACCCGATCTGGTCGGCCCCACTCGAGCTCCTCAACGGCCCGCACCGCGAGCGTCGCCCGGCGGCCGTGAAGACCGGCACCGCCAGCGATGCGCGCGACCTCGCGACGTATGGCTTCCTTGCACCGCCGACCGATCCGGCCGCGCCGGCGCTCGCGGTCGGACTCTGGATGGGCAACAGCGATCACTCGTTCCCGCAGGCAGCGAAGCCGGCGATCTCGCTCACCGCGGCTGCACCCCTCTGGCATGCCTTCGTCCGCGACCTGACCGACGGGATGCCCGTCGCGGCGTTCAAGCCGCCGAAGGGCGTCGTCCAGGCGACGATCGACGCCTGGTCGGGAGGGGCGCCCGGCCCCTGGACTCGCGACACCGTGAAGGAGTGGTTCATCAGCGGGACCCAGCCCGGTAGCCGAGGGGCGGTCGATCCGCCCGGTCTCCTCTATTCCGCATCCTGCGGCGGCTGGCGCGTCGACCCGCTCAAGGCGGAGCTCGGACCACCCAGCTGGGACATGGCGGATGCGGGCTGGCTCGCTCGTGCTCGACGCGGTCCCGGCGTGACCGGTCCCTACGCCACGAAGACGGCCTACTTCTGGGCGCGGACAGGCTGGGGCGGACCGCTGATCGGCTCGTGCGCCCCGGCTCGATGGCCGAAGCACAAGGGGCAGAACAGCGGCGGCGCCGGAGCGGGTGGCGGAGGCAACGGCAACGGCCATGGAAAGGGCAAGAAGGGCGGAGGCGGCCTCCCGGCCCCCGGACCGGCCCCCGCTCCGACCCCGGCACCCGCTCCGACTCCGCCACCGGGTCCATGACGCCCGAGGGAGGGCTCGGTCGGTGGGTCGCCCACGGCGCCGCGCTGACGATCGGATTTCTGCTCGTTGCGCTGATCGTCATGGTCGCTGTCGCCGCCCGCAATGTGCTCGTCCTCATGTTCGTCGCGGTCATCCTCGCGGCGGGCCTCCAGCCGGTCATCGCCTGGATCCGCGGACATCTGCATCTGGGTCGCGGGCCGGCGATCCTCCTCGTCTACGGACTCTTCCTCGCGATCGTCGTCGGGATGGCCTTCGTCGTCGTTCCGGCGGCCCTCGCCCAGCTCGACCGCACGATGAGCTCGTTGCCCCCGTTCTTCGAGCGGGCGCGCGCCTGGGCGGCGACGATCGAGCCGCCCGGCCTGTCCCGGACGATCGCGACGCTGCTCGACGTGGCGGCCCGGACCGTCAAGCCGTCGACCGCGACCCCGGACACCGGCCAGGTCGTCCAGGTCGGGCTGACGCTGGCGGAGGCGCTGACCACGGTCGTGACGCTCCTGACCGTCGTGTACTTCTGGCTGACCGAGCATGCCCGCCTCCAGCGGTACGTGCTGGCGTTCGTTCCCCGGCACCGGCGAACACGGGCCCGCGACGTCTGGAACGCGGCGGAAACCCGTCTGGGGATGTGGGTTCGGGGCCAGCTGATCCTCATGTCCTCGATCGGCATCGCGACGGGTGTCGCGTATACCCTGCTCGGCCTGCCCTCGGCCGTGCTGCTCGGACTGGCCGCCGCGCTCGCCGAGGCGATCCCGATCGTCGGCCCGCTGCTGGGGGCCATCCCCGCCCTCCTGGTGGCCGCGACGATCTCTCCGCAGCTCGCGCTGGCCGTCGCGGCGGTCTACCTCGTCCTGCAGCTGATCGAAGGCAACGTCCTCGTGCCGCTCGTCATGCGCAACACGACCGGAATCTCGCCGTTCCTCGTGATCATGAGCGTCCTCATCGGTGGAGCCGCCGGCGGGTTCATCGGGGCGCTGCTGGCCGTCCCGATCGCCGCCGCCGGCGAGGTCATCATCGAAGGCCTGCAGGCCCGCGATGTGCCGGTCGCCCAGGACCCGACGACGAATGAGACGACCAGGGACGAGACGAATGCGCCCGACGAGCCCGACGTCGCCGATGCGCCCCGCCTCGCCGCGAGCCCCCACGGCGATGTTGACCGCGCGACGCACGGCGTCGGCTGAGCGAGGCGCGGGCTTCACTCCCCGCCACGCGGGCGGGCACGGCCCGATCGTCGCGTGGAGGTAATGTCCAAGGCGGATCCTGCAATGTTTCTGCAATTCGGCGACGGGACCTGCCACGGCATCCTGACATCCTCTCGGTGTGGTACTGCTCACAGGGGTTTCTTCAGGCTCGCCTGACGAGGGGATCGTGATCCGAGACCAGGACGACCGGACGACAGATCCGGGGAATCGCGACGGCTCACAGCCGGCGGATCGAGTGCGTGATCAGGCGCCAGGGACGGCGTCGGCGTTCGATGCCGCCGAGATCCTTGCCGGTCTCGCCGCCGGCGTGACGGTCCAGGACGAGCACGGCAGGATCGTCTTCGCGAACGCGCTCGCCGCCATGATGTCCGCGTTTCCGAGCCCCGAAGCGATGCTCGCAGCGGAGCCCGGCGAGATCGCGAGCCGCATCGAGCTGATCGACGAGCAGGGCCAGCCGTTTGACTGGAACCGGCTCCCCGGTCGGCGTCTTCTCACCGGCCAGCAGCCCGAGCCCACGCTCGTTGGGTTCCGCCAACGGCCGAGCGGCGTCGAGCAATGGTCCATGCTCGAGGCCCGGATGATCGTCGGGGCCGACGGCCGACGCCTCGTCGTGAACACCTTCCACGACGTCACGCCGCGTATCGAGTCGGAGCGGTCGGCCCGGGCCAACGAGCGTCGCTCTCGCGAGATGGCGGACGAGCGACGACGCGCGGAAGAGCGAGCCCAGATGCTCGCCGATGCCGCCCTCCGGCTCGACGAGGCCCGGGACGTCGATGAAGCCGCTCGCGCGGCCGCGGAAGCGCCCGTCCCGGCGTTCGCGGACTGGTGCGTCGTCGACCTCCTCGGACCCGACGGCGGCCTCCGTCGCGCGGCGCTGGCCGCGCGTGATCCGGATCTCGCGGCGCGGATCGAGCCGCTCCGCGACCATCCCGGCATCCGCGGCGCGGAGCGCGCGAGCGAGCGGGCCGTCGCACGCCGCCAGCCGATCCTCGTCCCCGACATCGAGGGCGCCGCGAGACGCGAGGGAGATCCCGACTCCGAAATTCGACGGATCGTCGCGGAATCCGGCGTCCGGAGCGTGATCGCCCAGCCGCTCGTCGCCCGTGGCGAGGTCATCGGCTCGATGATCTTCGCCGTCGGCCCGGACCGGACCTACACGGAGGACGATCTGGAGGGGACCGCGGAGATCGCTCGCCGCGTCGCACCGGCGATCGCGAACACGCTGTCGTACGCCGCCGAGCAACAGGCCCGACGGTCGGCCGAGCAGCTCGCGGGGCGGATGGAGCAGCTCCAGGCGGTCACCCGGACGCTCGCCGAGGCGATGACCCGCGACGAGGTCGTCCGCGTGGTCGGCGATGAGGCGCGTCGGGCGCTCTCGGCGGGCAGCGCAACGATCAGGCTCGTCGACGAGGGTGGCCCGGACGCCGGGTCGATCACGACGACCGGCTCGGGCGAGACATGGGCGGCCGAGGCGGCCCTGGCCACCGCGATCGAGTCCGGCGAGCCGGCATGGGTCGAGGACCTCGACGCCCAGGACGGTCGCTGGGCCGGCGCCGATGGCCACGCGGCAGGGCGAGCGGTCGCCCCGGACGAGGCGACGACGACCTCTACGATGCGATCCGGCTGTGCCGTGCCCCTCGTCGCCGACGGGATCACGTTCGGCGCGCTCTGGCTGGGGTTCGCGGAACAGCGGACCTTCGCTGACGGCGATCGCCCCCTGATTGCCGCCTTCGCGGATCTCGCCGCGGGTGCCCTCGCCCGAATCCGGCTCGCGGGTATGCGGCAACGGCTGGCGGCCGACGTCGAGGCCGAGCGCGCCCGCCTCGAGACCGTGCTCCGCCAGATGCCGATCGGCGTCCTCCTCGCCGAGGCCCCCGAGGGGCGGTATGTGTTCGCCAACGACGCCGCCGGACGACTCTCCCCCGTGCCCATCGAGCTCGGGACGGCGCCCCGGTACGAACACCTCCACGGCTACCGACCGAACGGAACGTTCCTTCGCGCGGACGAATGGCCCCTGCCGCGGGCGATGGCCGGCGAGACCGTCGAGAACGACATCATCGAGATCGAGTACGCCGACCGGTCGCGACGCACGTTCACCATGAGCGCGGCCCCGATCGCCGATCGGGCGGGCGAGATCGCCGCCGCCGTCGTCACCTACTCCGACATCACCGATCGCATCCGCCGCCAGGAACGAGAGGCGTTCCTCGCCCGCGCCACGGAGGTCCTCTCCTCCTCGCTCGACTTCGAGAAGACGATTCAGACCGTTGCCGACCTCGCCGTTCCGCGGATCGCCGACTGGTGCGTCGTCCAGATGGCCGACGAGGAGGGACTTCCCCGCCAAATCGCGGTCGCCCATCCCGATCCGGAGAAGGTGGCGATCGGAATCCAGCTGCAGGAGGAGTACCCGACCGACCCGGACGCCGAGACCGGGACGGCCGCGATCCTCCGTCACGGCCGCACGGAATACGTCGCCGACGTCCCGCCGGACGTGGTCGACGCCGCTGCCCGCGACGATCGTCACCGCGGCATGCTCCGCGCCCTCGGGCTCCGGTCATACATCTCGGTGCCGCTCATCGCAGCGGGCCGAATCATCGGTGCGCTGACGCTCGTGACCGGCGACT
>DATAQF010000027.1:0-6960 GCA_036264795.1 Candidatus Limnocylindrales bacterium
ATCCGCGGCGAGCGCCTCGGGCGCCGGGCCGTCGTCGCCCGGGGCGACGGTCAGGCGCACGAAGACCCGGTCGCTCCCGTACGACCCGACGTCGCCGCTCGGCTCGCGGTCGATCGGGACGATCCCCGTTCCATGCTTGCCGGTGCTCTCGGCGATCAGCTGCTCGAGCCAGGATCCGAAGCTGTCGATCGCCGGGTCCGCCAGGAATGTCAGCTTGTCGCGGCCGGCCTTGGCCAACGTGCCGATCGCCAACCCGAGGCTGACTCCCGGATTCGCCGTCGGCTCCGGCTCGCGGCACGCGCCGAGCATCGCGACGGCGGACGCGAGGAGCGTGTCGAGGTCGAGCCCGATCAGGCTCGCCGGAACGAGCCCGACGTACGTCAGCGCGGAGTACCGCCCGCCGATGTCCGGCGGGTTGAGGAAGACCTCGCGGAGCTCGTCGTGGTGGGGGATCGCCTCGACGCTCTTGCCCGGGTCGGTGATCGCGATCATCAGCTCGCCGGCGTGCTCCCTCCGTGGGGCATGGCGGGCGCGGAGCGCTCGCTCGATCCGGTCCCAGGCGTCGGCCTGGAAGGCGAGCGGCTCGGTCGTCGTGCCGGACTTGCTCGCCACGATCCACAGGGTCGCGAGCGGCTCCAGGTCGTCGACGGTGGCGGCGACGGCCGCCGGATCGGTCGAATCGAGGACGCGAAGCTCGAGCCAGCCCTCGGCGGTCCCGAACGTCCTGGCAAACACCTCCGGGGCAAGGCTGCTGCCGCCCATCCCGCCGACGACGGCGGCCGTGAACCCCGCATCGCGGATCCCCTCGCCGAACCCCTCGAGGGCAGGGATCTGGAGGCTGAAATGGATCGGCGACTCGAGCCAGCCGAGGCGCTCGACGATCGCCGCCTGGACGCGCTCGTTCATCGACCAGAGGGTCGGGTCGTGGTCGAACAGCCGCTCCGCCCAGCGTTCGTCTCGCGCCCGGTCGACGGCCGCGTCGTACGCCGCCTGATGCTCCCCGAGCTCGAGACGGGGGAGGGGCGCGGGTGCGGCGGTCGTGTCGGTCATCGGTGCGGCCATGGTAGTCCGATGGGCGAGGCGAGGGCATTGCGTCGGGATGACATTCCTGTCCTGGTCGGATCGCGCCTAGAGGCGCGGCGGACGCCAGCCACCCGAGGCGGTCTCCGCGATCTTCGCCGCGGCCAGCGCCACGTCCTCGCGCCAGGGACGGGCAACGAGCTGGACGCCGATCGGCAGGCCCTCGGGGGATGTGCCGCCCCGGACCACGACGGCGGGCCAGCCGGTCAGGTTGTGGACGTCGCTGTACGTGTCGCCGAACCATGGCTCGGTGCTCTCGCCGTGACGGATCGCCGGCTGCGGCATCGCCGGGCAGAGGATCAGGTCGGCGTCCTGGAACCAGCTCAGGAGCCGCGATCGGACCCGATCCGCGGCCTCCACCTGGGCCGACAGCTCGTCACCGGCGACCGCCGGCAGGGGCTGGATCCAGCCGCGCGTGTCGTACGATCCCAGGCCGGGCGTCCCGGCGTCGGCGATCAGCCGGCGCAGCCAGCCATAGCCGTCGCTCCGGATCAGCCGGTCCCAGGCCTGCCACGCTTCCTCCAGGTGGGGCGGCACCTCCCACCGGACCTGCCCGCCGGCTCCGGCCAGTGCGGCGGCGGCGTTCTCGACGGCCGTGATCGTCTCGGGGGTCGGGTGCCGGATGCCGTTGTCACTGAACGCGACGATCCGGAGGCTCGCCACGTCGACGGCGGCGGGGTCCCCGAGGGCCACCGGTACGACGTGGGGATCCTCGCCATCGGGGCCCGAGATGATCGGAAGCAGCAGGGCGAGGTCGTCGACCGTGCGGGCGAGCGGCCCGAGCTGCTGGAGCCCTCCGACGATCCCGGCGAAGGATGGCCAATGGCCCGTTCGCGGAACGCGCCCCTGGGTCGGCTTGATGCCCGCGATCCCGCAGACGTGCGCGGGCTGGCGGATGCTGTCGCCGGTGTCGCTCCCGATGTCGAAGGGAACCCCGCCGGCGGCCACGATCGCGGCCGCTCCTCCCGAGCTCCCGCCGGGCGTCCGCTCCAGGTCGTACGGATTGGAGGTCCGGCCGTAGACGTCGTTGTCCGTCTCGTCGGACCAGGTGAACTCCGGCGTGTTCGTCTTGCCGACGAGGATCGCCCCCGCGGCGCGCAGTCGGGTCACGACGGTGGCGTCCCGATCGGGGATTCGATGCTGCCACGCGATCGTACCGGCCGTCGTCGTCAGCCCCGCGGTGTCGAGCGAGTCCTTCGCGGTGAACGGGACGCCGTGGAGCGGACCGGTCGATTCGCCGGCCGCGTCCGCGTTCCGGGCTTGTTCGACGGGGTCGTCCGCGAACGCGACGACGGCGTTCAGGCGTGGATTCACGACGGCAATTCGGTCGAGGCACGCGGTCACGACGTCCGTCGATGAGACCTGTCGCGTGCGGATGAGCTCCGCCAGGCGTCCGGCCGGGGCCGCCCAGAGCTCGTCCGCCGTCATCGCTCGGGTTGCGATGGCACTAGCGCTCGGCCGCCTCGATCGCGAGCACCTTGTCGAGCCGCCGTCGATGGCGTGGCTCGCCGGTGAACCGTGCCCCGAGAAACGCGACGACGCATTCCCAGGCCGGCTCCGGACCGATGACCCGGGATCCGAGCGTCAGGATGTTCATGTCGTCGTGCTCGACCCCCTGATGGGCCGAGTACGTGTCGTGGCAGACCGCGCTCCGGATCCCGCGGATCTTGTTCGCGGCGACGCTCGCCCCCACACCCGAGCCGCAGATCAGCACGCCTCGATCCGCCTCGCCGTCGCGAACGGCATGACCGAGTCGCTCGGCAAAGTCCGGGTAGTCGTCGAGCGGGTCCGACCCGTCACCTCCGAGGTCGATCACCTCGTGATCGAGACCCGCGGCCTCCAGTCGGACGACGAGGGCGTCCTTCAACGCGGCCCCGGCATGGTCGGCGGCGAAGGCGACGCGCATGGGATCAGGAGTGGCCCGGGTCGGTCGAGCCGGTTCGGGCGACGCCCGGGTCGCCGTCCCGAAGGCTAGGGTCGCCGTGCCCGGGGCTCGGGTGACCGCCCCGCGGAGCGGGCAGGTGCCCGGGCTCGAGGGTCGGGATCGGACCGTGGACCTTCCCGGCGATGACCTGGCGAGCGATGTCGGCCACCCGATCGACCGTGAAGCCGAACTTCTCGAAGATCGTGCCGGCCGGCGCCGATGCCCCGAAATGGTCGAGCCCGACGATCGCCCCGGCGTCGCCGACCCAGCGCTCCCAGCCGAGCGAGACCCCGGCCTCGACTGAGACGCGGGCGCGGACGGCCGGCGGCAGCACCGAGTCGCGGTACGCCTGGTCCTGGGCCTCGAACCGCTCCCAGCAGGGGAGCGACACGACCCGCGCGGCGACGCCGTCCCGCTCGAGCGCCTCGGCCGCGCCGAACGCCAGCTGGAGCTCCGAGCCGGTGCCGATCAGGATGACCTGCGGTGTCCTGCCGTCACCGGCTTCACGGAGGACGTAGCCGCCGCGACGAAGCCCCTCCCTCGCCTTCTCGGCCGTGCCCGCGAGCGTCGGCAGCTTCTGCCTCGTGAGGGACAGGCCGACCGGCCCGGACGGATCGTCCAGCCGCCGTTCCACGGCGAGGGCCCAGGCCGCAACCGTCTCGTTCGCGTCGCCGGGCCGGACGAACCACAGGTTGGGGATCGCCCGCAGCGCCGCGTAGTGCTCGACCGGCTGATGCGTCGGCCCGTCCTCGCCCAGCCCGATCGAGTCGTGCGTCCAGACGTAGACGAGATGCAGGCCACTGAGTGCCGCCAGGCGGACGGAGCCGCGCATGTAGTCGCTGAAGGTCAGGAACGTGCCGGCGTACGGCATGAAGCCGTCGTGGTAGGCGATCCCGTTCGAGATCCCGCCCATCGCGTGCTCGCGGACGCCGAACCGGAGGTTTCGACCGGGCTGATCCGCCTCGAAGTCACCGCCGCCCTTGATGTCGGTCAGGTTCGATTCGGACAGGTCGGCGGAGCCGCCGAACAGGCCGGGCAGGGCCGCCGCCAGCGCCTGGATCGTCTCGTTGCTGGCGTTCCGCGTCGCGAGCTCCTCACCGGCCGGGTACACCTTCAGGTCGCGATCCCAGCCGTCGGACGGCCGGCGTTCCACGACCCGGCGCCGGAACTGGGCCGCGAGATCGGAATGGTCGCGCTCGTAGTCGCCGAACGCCCGATGCCAGGCGTCAACCAGATCCTCGCCGGCCGGGATCGCCCGGCGGAAGAGCTCGCGCGCCTCGTCCGGCACGAAGAAGGTCTTGTCGGGATCCCAGCCGTAGGCCTCCTTGACCAGGCGCACCTCGTCCTCGCCGAGGGGCTGGCCGTGGGCCTTCGAGGAGTCCTGGCGGTGCGGGCTGCCGTAGCCGATGTGCGTCCGGACGGCGATCAGGCTCGGCCGGTCGTCGGCCCGGGCGTCCTCGATCGCGTCGGCGATCGCCTCGATGTCGTTGCCATCGTCGACGCGGGCCGCGTGCCAGCCGTACGCCTCGAATCGGGCGACGACGTCCTCCGACCAGGCCATCGACGTCGCGCCGTCGAGCTGGACGTGATTGTCGTCGTAGAGGGCCACGAGCTTCCGGAGCCGGAGATGTCCGGCGAGCGAGGCGGCCTCCGAGGCGATGCCTTCCTGGAGATCGCCGTCCGAGCAGAGCGTGTAGGTCCAGTGGTCGACGATGTCGTGGCCCGGCCGGTTGAACTCCGCGGCGAGCCGGACCTCCGCGATCGCCATGCCGACGGCATTCGCGAAGCCCTGGCCGAGCGGTCCGGTCGTGGCCTCGACCCCGGGCGTCAGGCCGAATTCCGGGTGGCCCGGCGTCTTCGAGCCCCATTGGCGGAAGGACTTCAGGTCGTCGAGGGAGACGTCGTAGCCGGTGAGGTGGAGGAGCGAGTAGAGCAGCATCGACGCGTGCCCGGCGCTGAGCACGAAGCGGTCGCGATCCGGCCAGTCCGGATGGGTGGGGGCGTGGCGGAGGAAGCGGGTCCACAGCGTGTAGGCCATCGGCGCGGCACCCATCGGCGCGCCCGGATGCCCGGAATTCGCCTTCTGGACCCCGTCGATCGACAAGGTCCGGATCGTGTCGATCGCAAGCTGGTCGAGGGTCGCTGTCGCGGTCGTCATCGTGGGTCGCTCCCGCTGGTCCGGGTTCGGGGATCGGGGGTCAGGATCGGGATCCGCCGGCGTTCGGGCCATTGTAGGCGCGCCATCGCCCCGTCCGGCTCGACCGGTGCGGGGCGGTATGCTCGGGATCATGCCCAGCGCCCTCCCCGGACGTTCCCGCGCCCGCCGCCTGCCCTCGCCACGCGTCGCGGTGCTCGGCGACCTGATGCTCGACGTCGTCCTTGCTCCGGCGCTTCCTCTCGAGTCGGGCACCGACGTCCCGGGCACGGTCATGCTCCGCCAGGGCGGCTCCGCAGCGAGCACCGCGCGCTGGCTCGCCCGGCTCGGCGTTCGCACGACGCTGATCTGCGCGGTCGGTCGCGACTCCGAGGGGCGGGCGCTGACGACGGCCCTCGAGCGTGACGGCGTTCGCCTCCGCGCGACCCGCGTCGCCGGGGAGCGTACGGGCCGCATCGGCGTGCTCGTCGCCCCGGACGGCGAGCGGAGCTTCGTCGCGGACCGCGGGGCCGCCGATCGCCTCTTCCCGGCCGATCTCGCGGCGAGCGCGTTCGTGGTCGACCTGCTCCATCTCCCGGCCTACTCGCTTCTCGGTGAGCCGCTCGGCCAGGCCGGCCGCCGGGCGATCGAGCTCGCGCGCGCGGCGGGCGCGCTCGTGAGCCTCGACCTGTCGTCGGTCGGGCCGTTGCTCGCCCGCGGGCGGCGGGCCGCCCTGCGACTCGTCCGCGACGCCGCGCCGGACGTCCTGTTCGCCACGACCGCGGAGGTCGAGGCGATCGTCGGCGCTCGCAGCCCCGCCACGATCACCGATCTCGCATCGCTGGTCGTGATCAAGCGCGGACGGGCCGGGGCCTCGGTGTTCGCGTCGTCCGGGGAGTCCCGGCTCGCCTTCGACGTCGCCACGACACCGCTCGAGGCGGCAGACACGACCGGCGCCGGCGACGCGTTCGATGCCGGGTTCATCGCGGCGTGGATCGGTGCGGAGCCCGGGACGCGGTTCCGGCCGGCGACGCTTCGGCGGGCCGTCGTCGCGGCGCATCGGGTCGCGGCGCGGCAGCTCGCCTCGGCGCCACGCGAGCTCAGCCTGTGATCGGCGACCGACTCCGGGTCAGATCCGACGTTGCGACGGCGCTCGCCGACGGCCGGCCCGTCGTCGCGCTCGAGTCGACGCTGATCAGCCACGGCCTCCCGTACCCGGCCAATCTCGAGATCGCGCGGGCATCCGAGGCGGCGGTGCGTGAGAGCGGAGCCGTGCCGGCGACCGTGGCGATCCATGACGGCGAGCTTCTCGTCGGGTTGGATGACGCGGCGCTCGAGGCCCTGGCGACGGCTCCTCCGGGCGCGGTTCGAAAGGCCGCCCGGCCGAGCCTGGCCGACGCCCTCGCGGCGGGCGGCTGGGCGGCGACGACCGTCTCGGCCACGATGATTGCCGCCCATGCCGCGGGTATCCGGGTGCTTGCGACCGGCGGAATCGGCGGCGTCCATCGCGGAGCGATCGGCGGACCATCACCGTCGCTCGACATCTCGTCGGATCTCGAGGAGCTCGGCCGGACGCCGATGGCGGTCGTCTGTGCCGGTCCGAAGGCGATTCTCGACGTCGCCGCGACGCTCGAGTACCTCGAGACCCGTGGGGTGCCGGTCGTGACGATCGGCCAGGCCGAGCTGCCCGGGTTCTACGCGCGATCGAGCGGGCTGGCGTCGCCGCTCGTGGCCCCCGACGTTGCGGGTGCGGCGGCGATCGCCGGCATCCATCTCGGTTTGGGGTTCGGCGGACTGCTCGTGTGCGTGCCGGCGCCCGCGG
>DATAQF010000038.1:0-3785 GCA_036264795.1 Candidatus Limnocylindrales bacterium
GCCGCGAGGATCTCGAGGGGGCTACCGAACTGGGCGAGGATGCCGCCGGTCTGGAACACGGCGACGAGGTCGCCCATCTTGATCGCCTCGTCGATGTCGTGGGTGACGAACATGATCGTCTTGGCGATCGTCTCCTGGAGCCGGAGGAACTCGTTCTGGAGGCGGTCCCGGACGATCGGGTCGACCGCCCCGAACGGCTCGTCCATGAGCATGATCGGCGGGTCCGCGGCCAGTGCGCGGGCCACACCGACGCGTTGCCGCTCGCCGCCACTCAGCTGGGACGGGAAGCGGTCGCGGTACTTCGCCGGGTCGAGCCCGACGAGCCCGAGAAGCTCCTCCGACCGCTCGCGCAGGCGTGCTTTCGGCCAGCCGAGCAGACGTGGCACGGTGGCCACGTTCTCGCCGATCGTCTGGTGCGGAAACAGCCCGACCTGCTGGATCACGTAGCCGATGCTCCGTCGAAGCTCCGTGAGCTCGCGGGTGCCCGCGTCGACCTTGTCGATCAGGATCCGCCCGGACGTCGGCTCGATCAGCCGGTTGACCATCTTCAGCGACGTCGTCTTGCCGCACCCGGACGGCCCGACGAGGACGCAGATCTTGCCCGCAGGAACGGTCAGGGACAGGTCGTTGACGGCACCGGGTGTCGGTTTGCCCTTGTCCTTCCCGCTCGGCGCGTCGTAGCGCTTCGTGACATGGTCGAACTCGACGACGGCGGCTTGGCGCGGTTGGTCGGCCATCGGCTTTGGACCCTCCAGGCAAACGAGGCTCGATGACGGGGCTCGAACTCCGGACGCGGTGGAGTCTGGACAGTACCTCATCGCGTACCGTCGGCGATACTGCCTTTCCCATGCGCATCACCGCCATCCGGATCCAGCGACTGCGGGTTCCACTCGACCCGCCGTTTCCGGCCGCGTGGGATCCCGTCCCGCGGACCGCGTTCCCGGTGACCCTCGTGCGCGTCGAGACCGACGAGGGCGTCGTCGGCATCGGATCGGGCGACACGATGGACGGGTTCGACGCCTTCGAACACCTCTTCATCGGGCAGGATCCGCTCGCGATTGCCCGCCACGTCCGAGCGCTCGAGACGATCGACTTCCACGCGGGCCGTTACTGGCCGCTCGAGGTCGCCCTCTGGGACATCGCCGGGCAGGTCGCCGGGCTGCCGGTGGCCACGCTGTTCGGCGGCGCCACCGACGGCATCCCGGCGTACGCATCGTGCGGGACGCTGCTGCCGCCGGCGGAGCGCGCCGAGTCGGCGGTTCGGCTTCGCGACGAGGGCTTCCGCGCGCTCAAGATCCGGATCGATCCGCGGCGCCTGGACGAGGGTCTGGCGGCCGTGACCGCCACGCGCCTCGCGGTCGAGGACACGATGGAGATCATCGTCGACCTCAACCAGGGCTGGCGGATCGCCGGTGATGTCTCGCGGTCACTGGACGTCGTCGCCGCCTGGCGAATCGCCGCCCAGCTGGCAGAGCTGGGCGTCCTCTGGGTCGAGGAGCCGCTGGCCGGGTCGGATCTTCGGGGGCTGGCATCGCTCCGAGGCGCCGGGCTCGGGATCCGGATCGCGGGCGGCGAGATGACGCGAACGTTCGCGGAGGGCCTGGCGGCTCTCGATGCGGACGCGTTCGACGTGTACCAGCCCGACGTCGTGCTCGCGGCCGGGATGCTCCGGACCCGGACGATCGCCGAGGTCGCGCTCGCGCGGAACCGCTGGTTCACGCCGCACACCTGGACGAACGGGATCGGGCTGCTCGCGAACCTCCACGTCGCGGCCGGCGTCGGCGGGGGACCCTTCATCGAATACCCATACGATCCGCCGGCCTGGACGCCGGAGCGGCGGGACGCGTTCCTGGCCGAGCCGATTCGGCCCGACAAGGACGGTCTGCTCCGCGTACCGTCCCGGGCCGGTCTCGGAATCTCGCTCGACGAGACCGCGATCGCGAGGTACGCGGCATGACGACGAGCGCGCCGCGCGAGCGGGAGCGGCTGACGACCGCGGACTGGATCGAGCGTGCCGCGGAGCTCCGCCCCAAGAGCGAGGCCTTCATCGACGGTCGTTTCGTGCCGGCGGCATCGGGTCGCACGTTCGCCGACGTCACAGGGCGTGACGGCTCGACGATCGCCGACGTCGCTGAGGGTGGTATCGAGGATGTCGATCGCGCGGTCGCGGCTGCGAGACGCTCGTTCGAGGACCGCCGCTGGTCGGATCGCTCGCCCGCCGACCGCAAGCGCGTGCTGCTCCGATTCGCCGAGCGCATCCGTGAGCAGCGGGACGAGCTCGCGCTCCTCGAGTCGCTCGACGTCGGCAAGCCGATCCGGGACACGCTCACGGTCGACGTCCCGAGTGCCGCGAAGACGATCCAGTGGTATGCCGAGACGATCGACAAGACCTACGGCGAGGTCGGGCCGACGGGGCCGGAGGCGTTGTCGCTCGTCACTCGCGAGCCGATCGGCGTCGTCGGCGCGATCGTGCCCTGGAACTACCCGCTGATCATCACGGCCTGGAAGCTCGGCGCCGCGCTGGCAACGGGCAACTCCGTCGTCCTGAAGCCCGCGTCTCAATCGCCGCTCTCGGCGCTCCGCCTGGCCGAGCTGGCGGTCGAAGCCGGGCTGCCGGACGGGGTTCTCAACGTCGTACCCGGCCCGGGCGCGGTCGTCGGGACGGCGCTCGCCCGACATCCCGGCGTCGACAAGATCGCGTTCACCGGCTCGACCGAGGTCGGAAAAGCCCTGCTGCGGGCGATCGGCGAGACGGACGTGAAGAGCATCTCCCTCGAGCTCGGCGGCAAGAGTCCGCAGCTCGTCCTCGCCGACGTCGGCGACCTCGAGGCGGCGGCGTCCGCGATCGGGTGGGGCATCTTCTACAACAGCGGCCAGACGTGCAACGCGGGGTCGCGCCTCGTCGTTCATCGTTCCGTGCGCCAGGAGCTCGTCGAGCGGATCGCCGCGCTCGGTCGTCAGCTCGCGCCGGCGGAGCCGCTCGATCCGTCGACCCGGCTCGGCGCGATCGTCGACGACCGTCAGCTGGCGAGGGTGCTCGGTTACGTCGCGCTCGGCCGCGAGGAGGGCGCGCAGGTGGTCGCCGGCGGCGAGCGCGTTCGCGAGGAGACCGGCGGCTTCTACGTCCCGCCGACGATCCTCGACGGGGTCTCGAATGAGTGGCGCGTCGCCCGCGAGGAGATCTTCGGGCCGGTCCTGACCGTCACCGAGTTCGAGGACGAGGATGAGGGACTCAGGATCGCCGACGACTCGCCGTTCGGGCTGGCGGCGGGCATCTGGACCCGCGACGTGAAGCGGGCCCATCGCCTGGCCCGGCGCCTTCGGGCGGGGACGGTTTGGGTCAACACGTTCGACTCCTCGGACATCACCGTGCCGTTCGGTGGGTTCAAGCAGTCCGGGTTCGGGCGCGACAAGGGGCTTGCCGCCCTCGAGGGCTACACCCAGCTGAAGACGACGTGGCTGGACCTGTCCGGTGATTGATCGTTCCTCGCCGCCCGCTCGGGCTCGTGCCGTGTCAGACGCGCAGGGGTTTCACTCCGTGGTCGTCGGCGGTGGCGCCGGACGGCCCGATGAGCTCGCGCAAGCCTGGAGCCGTGTCCGAACGCGGCCGGCGCGCGCACGTCGCGCTCGAGTGTCAGGCTCGGGACGCGCATGACGGACGACGAGCTGATGGCGGCGGCCCTCGACGGTGGGACCCCGGCGGAGACACCCACCGGCGAGGTCATCCCGCGGCGGCGCGGTGGACGGGCGACCGGCGAGCGCAGCCGCCTGCCGCAGCAACGGCC
>DATAQF010000046.1:0-6779 GCA_036264795.1 Candidatus Limnocylindrales bacterium
CGTCGACGGGTCGCCGATGCGACGGCGGAGCCAGGTCGCCCGCTCGTCGAGCGCGTGCAGCCGCGTCAGCAGGAACAAGGAGGCCATCGAGAACAGGACGAGAAGCCACAGCTGATCGTGGGTCGTGGCCGACATGTTCGCCACGAGGATGGCTCCGAGGACGATGATCGGGCCGATCGGGCGGCCCTGGCGGAAGACGGCCGACGCGGCGTACTGACCGTTGGCCCAGCAGATCAGCCCGAGCACCAGGAGGTAATGGCCGGTCTCGCGCGTCACGAGGAGGCCGCGGACGACGAGGTCGAGGACGGCATTCAGGCAGGCGGCCGCCGTCGCCTCGTATTGAACGCCGAGCGGGGCGCCGGGGGCGAGGACGCCACCGACCGCGATCGGGACCACGACGGCCGCCACGATCGCCCCGATGAGATGGGCGATCGGCCGGCTCCAGCCGAGTCGCGCGCCGAGGAAGCCGACGGCGACCCCGCCGAGCGAGACCCACGCGAGGAAGTCGGTCCAGTCGCGTCGGCCGAGGACGAGGCCTGCGTCGTCGAGCGACCATGCGACCGAGACGGCCATCGTCGCGACGAGGAACAGGCTGACCCAGCCCTCGGCTGGACCGCGCTGCAACCGGCTTCGAGCGGAGTCGATCATCCGCCGAGCGCCTCGACCAGGGATCGGCCCGGAACGACCGGATGAACCTGGAGCTCATACTCGGCGAGCGCGTGGCGAAGGGCCCGGGCGCGCTGAGCGCGCTGCTCCTCGGCCGCCGGATCCGGCTCCGCGAGCCGTTCGCCGCGCCGTCGGCGTTCCTCGCGGTCGTTGCGCTCGGCGGCCGCGGCGTCGATCGTCACGACGACCGAGCCGATGCCGCGACTCCGCAGCGCCGCGATCGGACGGACCCAGGATTGATCGAGCGACGCGGTGATGACGATCGCGGTCATCCCCCGACGGAGCCGGCCGACGGCAGCGATGAGACTCTCCGAGAGCGGCGTGGACCCATCGCCCTCGACCGCCGCGAGGAGCTGCATGATCTTCAGGTGCTGGCGGCTGCCCCGATCGGCCGGCAGCATCGCCATCCGATGAGCGTTCACCGTCATCCCGACCGCTCGGTTCTCCAGGAGCGCCTTGTCGGCGATCGAGGCCGCGGCGCGAACGGCGATCTCGACGGTCGATTCCTCGCCGCTGCCGGCCTGTGCGGAACGGTCGAGGTCGAGGAAGATCCATGCGTCGGCGGTCTGCTCGAGCTCGAACTCCTTGACCTGGATCTCGCCATGCCGCGCGGTGGAGCGCCAGTGGATCCGGTTGAAGCTGTCGCCGGGGGCATACGGCCGGACGGCAGTGGCCAGGGGCGTCGCCTGTAGCGTCCGCTCCGGCGCAGAGCGGCTGCCCTCCACGCTGGCCGGTGGCAGACGCCACATCGGGAGCCGCTCGACGCGGGGGTACACGACCACGGCAATCCCCTGCCCGACCGAGGCCGACGCCTCGAAGAATCCGAACGGGTCGCCGGTCCGGATCTGGAGGGGCTCGATCCGGAAGTGACCGCGACGCGTCATCGGTGCCCGGACGAGCCATGAACGCTCGCTCCGCGAGCCGAGGGTGATCGCCCGGCCGGGCAGTCCGCCGGGCAGCGTTGTCGGATTGTGGATCTCGAGCCACGGCTTCGGCAGCCGGCTCGTGTTGCGAAGCGTGTAGGTGACCTGCAGCCGATCCCCGACGTGTCCGGTCAGCTGGTTGACCGCGTAGCCGGCCTCGAGATCGGCCAGGCCGAGCCGGGTCAGGATGTACGAGCCACCGATCACGAGGATGGCGAGATAGACGAGGAAGAAGAGGAAGTCGAGCTCGGTCGAGAAGGCGGCAACGAGCAGGATCGCGGCGATGACGAAGAGCTGGAAGCGACGGATCATCGACCTCGTCCGATGCTGACGCCTGGGGTCCGAACGATCGCTGCCTAGGCGCTCGCGGCGCCCTGGCCGGCCGTCGGAATCGCCTTGGGACCGTGCGGACCGTTCGGGCCGCCGGTGGGCCGGACGCCGTCGATCGGGGTCGAGTCGAGCAGCTCGCGGACGACGTTCGCGGACTGGACGTCATGGATCGACGAGCTCGTCTTGATGATCAGCCGATGCGCGAGAGCGGGCTCCGCGAGGGACTTGATGTCATCCGGGATCACGTAGTCCCGTCCGAGCAGTCCGGCCAGTGCCTGACCGGCGCGGTAGAGGGCGATCGAGCCGCGTGGCGAGGCGCCGAGGTAGACGTCCGGGTGCGTTCGCGTCGCTCCGACGAGCCGCACGATGTAGTCGGCCAGCGTGGGGTCCACGTAGATGTCGCGGATCGCGGTCTGCATCGCGCGCAGCTCCTCGACGCTGCACACGACCTCGAGCTCGTCGAGCGGGTGGTGGCGCTTCTGCTCGTCGAGGATCAGCACCTCCTCGAGCGGCTGCGGATAGCCGAGCCGGATCCGCAACATGAATCGGTCGAGCTGGGCCTCCGGCAGGGCGAACGTGCCCTCGTACTCGATCGGGTTCTGGGTCGCGATGACCAGGAACGGGTCCGGCATCGCGTAGGTCGTCCCGTCGATCGTCGCCTGACGCTCCTCCATCGACTCGAGGAGGCTCGACTGGGTCTTCGGCGTCGCCCGGTTGATCTCATCGGCCAGGACGACCTGGCTCATGATCGGGCCCGGCCGGAACTCGAACTCCTGGGTCTTCTGGTTGTAGATCGAGAGGCCCGTCACGTCGGACGGCAGGAGGTCCGGCGTGAACTGGATCCGCCGAAAGCTGCAGCCGAGGCTCCGGGCGATCGCCTTCGCGAGGACGGTCTTGCCCGTTCCGGGCACATCCTCGATGAGAAGGTGCCCGCGGCACAGGAGGGCGACCAGCGCAAGCCGGACTTCGTGATGCTTGCCGACGATCACCCGCTCGACGTTGGCGAGGACCTTCTCTCCGGTCTGCTCGAGGTTGGTCATTGGGCTCCTCGCGGGAATCGCCGAACGGGGCTGTTCGGCTCAGGGGTTTCATGGATAGTACGTCCGGTTGCGCGCAGAGGTTCGCGCTGGGCCTGTAGACGGGCGTCATCGTCGGGGTGTGGTGTCTGGGCGGCGTCGCGCGACTTGCCCCCTGCCGATATCGATACCCGTGAGCCACGCCGCTCGGCGGATCGGCCGTCGCGACCGACCTCAGCCGCGGATGACAGTGATCCCCGCGACCGCGATCGTCATCAGGGCGCCGACCGCGCTCATTGCCGACAGGATCCACTCCCCGCCGATGCCCGCCGCGACGGCGACGAGCGCAAACATCGCCGCCATGACCAGGGCGATCGCAGCGAGGCCGACGCGTTCGAGCAATGGCCGCGGCGCCCGCGCCCGATCGGCGTCCAGGCGGTCTTCGTCGAGGCGCTCGTCGCGGCGGCGCTCCGGCTCGTGGCGCTCAGCGTCGGGCCGCTCGTCGGTCACGAGCCGCCCTGCTTGAAGAACAGCGTCATCAGGTCGCCCGCCAGCGGCGCTGCCCGCGCGCCGCCTCGCCCGCCGCGCTCCACGATGACCGCGATCGCGATCCGCGGGTGGTCGACCGGGGCGAACCCGATGAACCACGAGTGCGGCGCGCCGGATCCGCCCAGCTCGGCCGTGCCGGACTTCCCGGCGGTCGGAATGCCGGGAACCTTGGCGCCGGTCGTGAACTGGCGACCGATCGGGCTTTCGACCGCCGCCTGCATCGCAGCTGCGATTGCCGACGCCTCGTCCGGCGCGATGACCCGCCCAAGCTCGGCCGGCGCCACGTTGTGGGTCCCGTCGCGACCTGCGGTCGAGATCACCAGATGAGGTTTCATCAGCGTCCCCTGGTTCGCCACCGTCGAGGCGACGAGGGCCATCTGGAGCGGTGTGACCAGAGTCGCGGCCTGGCCGTAGGAGGCGTTCGCCAGCTCGACCTGGTCGCGGAAGCCGCCCGGCCCCGACCCGCCCGGGTTCGTGACCTGCGAGGGCTCGGTCGGCAGGTCGAAATCGATTCGCTTCCCGAAGCCCATCCTGGCCGCGAAGGAGGCAAGGTTGTCGCCACCCGTCCGAAGGCCGGTGAGGGCGTACCAGATGTTCGAGGACCACTCGGTCGCACTCGTCAGGTTGAAGGTCTCGGCGGGCACGCCCGGATGCTCGTGGACGCGGAAGCCCGAGACGAGGAGCCCGTCCTTCTCGGCCTTCGGCTGCTGGGGATAAGTCGTGTCCGGTGTGATCCGTCCGGAGCCGAGCCCCGCGATCGCCGTCACGACCTTGAACACGGAGCCCGGGACGTAGCGCCCCTGGGTCGCTCGCGTGAGCAGGGGCTGGGCCTTGTTGTCCCGAGCCGCGGCGAACCCCTGGGCCTGGGTCGCGGGGTTCGCGATCGCCGAGGCGTCGTATGTCGGCGTCGACGCAAGCGCCAGGATCTGGCCGGTCTGCGGATCGATCATCACGACCGCGCCGCGGTCGGACCCGAGTCCCTTCACGGCCGCATCCTGGAGCGCGGACGAGATTCCGAGCGTCAGCTTCTGCGGGTCGTAGGGGTTCCGTTGAAACTTTCGAAGCGCATCGCCGATCGGGTTGCCGTTCGACGCGCCGGTCAGCTCCGCGTTCCAGGCCCGCTCGAGCCCGGCGGTCCCGAATTGCTGCGATGCGTAACCGATGACCGTGCTGAACGAGCGGTCCGCATACACCCGATAGGGTTCGCCATTCTTGTCGCGCCTGGTCGTGGCGAGAACCTTGCCGTTCCGATCCACGATCTGGCCGCGAACGACGTTGCGGGCGGCCGCGATCACCGCCGGGTTGTCCGGCGCGCGGCTCAGGTCGGCCGAGCGCAGCACCTGCCAGTAGCCGGCGCCGAGCGCCAGCCCCGCGAATGCCACCGTCAGCGCCAGACCGACATGGCCGATCGTCCGCCCGAGAGGCCGCCGGCCGCTGGCCGATCCCGTCGCGGTCGCCTGCATGAACCTCACCGGTCGGCACCCACGCCGCTGGGTCCCCCGCCGCCACTCCGTCGGTCACGTCGGGTGAGCCTCGCAAGCCGGCCGGGTCGACGTGGCGGCGGAGGTGGCTCGACTCCGCGATCCGACAGCGCCAGGAGCAGTCCGACGATGATCCCGTTCACGAGCAGCGACGAGCCGCCGTAGCTGATGAACGGCAGGGTGATTCCGGTCAGCGGGATCAGCTTCAGGTTGCCGGCCGCGATGATGAACGCCTGGGTCCCGATGACGAGCGCGAGCCCTGCGGCGAGGATCGCCCGAAAGTCGTCGGCTGCCGACGCCGCGATTCGGAGGCCGCGCTGGATCACGACGAGGAACAGCCCAAGGATCGCCGTGATCCCGACGAGCCCCAGCTCCTCGCCGAGCGCGGCCAGCGGGAAGTCGGTGTGGACCTCCGGGATCGGCAGGTTGCCGTTGATCGTCGGGAGTCCGGCGCCGAGTCCCGTCCCGAGCAGGCCGCCCCGGGCAAAGGCATAGAGGGATTGGATGACCTGGTAGCCCGAGCCGGACGGATCCTTGAACGGGTCGAGCCAGATGTCGACGCGCACCCGAACCGTCGAAACGAGCTGGTACATCACGAACGCCCCGATCAGGAAGAGGACCACGCCGATGACCACGTAGCCCGGCCGCCCCGTCGCGACGTAGAGGAGAAGCAGGAAGACCGTGAAGAAGAGGAGCGCCGCTCCCAGGTCCCGCTGGACCACGACGATCCCGAGGGCGATCGCCCACATCGCCGCCATCGGGGCGAGGAACGGGAGGGGCGGCAAGGAGATCGGCCCGAGCTTCGTCGATTCTTCGACCAGGAGGGGCCGGTTCTCCGACAGGTAGCCGGCCAGGAACACGACGAGGATGACTTTCAGGAGCTCGGACGGCTGGCCGCTGATCGGACCGAGGGTGAGGCTCAGGCGTTGGCCATTGACCTCGTCGCCGAGGACGAAGGTCGCGAGAAGGAGGGCGACGCCTGCCGCCGCCCACGTGTACTTGTAGAGGCGCAGCCAGCGGTCGCTGCGCACGGTCACCGCCAAGCCGGTCGCGAGAGCGAATGACAGGATCAACCAGGCAAGCTGGACGTCGCCGAGCCCGAGCTTCAACGGCCCGACCGTCTGGACGACGAGGTTTCGCGGTAGTCGCTCCATGAGTAGCAGGCTGATCCCGCCGAGCATCGCCACGGTCGGCAGGAGGATCTGGTCCATCCGACGTCCGGACAGGATCAGGACGACGTGGGCGGCGAGCAGCAATCCAACGTAGATCACCAGGTGGAGCGGGTTCGCCGGGTGGAGGCCGGTCGCCTCGCCCGGCACGGCCACCTGGCGGGTCAGCTCCAGCGACACGCTGCCGACGAGGATCGTCGCCGCGACGACCGCGAGGAGCTTCGTTTCGCGCCAGCGAGCCCGCGGGCGAATCGAGCCGAAGATCGAGGGTAGCTGGGTCGTGGCGGCCGTCATCGCGCGGTCGCGGTCGTCATCGCCGGCCCGCGTCGCCGCGTGGCCGCTCGAGGCGAAGTCGGACCTGTCCCACCTGGACGACGTCGCCGAACCCGATCGGCGCGACGCCGTCGACCGGCGACCCGTTCACGAACGTGCCGTTCGTGCTGGCGAGGTCCTCGACGTACCAGGCCCGGCCGCGAAAGGTGAGGATGGCGTGCTCGGCCGAGACGAACTGGTCCTCGACCACCACCGCGTTGTTCACGTCCCGTCCGATCGTCGCGATGGCATCGAGTGCAAGCGACGTCCCCTCCTCCGGCTCCCCGCCGGGCGAGGTCACGACGACCAGCCGTCCGAGCTCCGCGCCTGGCT
>DATAQF010000103.1:0-10183 GCA_036264795.1 Candidatus Limnocylindrales bacterium
CCGGGCGCTGATGATCGCCAGCCGGTCGACCCCGAGGCCGAGACGGCGCGCGGCGTCGCCCTGGTTGTCGGCGAACGACAGGCTGCCCTCCGAGTCGGCCATGAGCAGCGACGAGCCGATCGGAACATGGCCGAACGTGACGCCCCATGTCGTGTCCTCGACGACGGCCGGCCGATCGTCCATCGCCGCGAACTCGATCCGCAACGGCCGGCCCGGCGACAGCTCCCCGATCGCCGTCTCCAGGTCCGCGGGACGGCCGGCGAACGTGACGTTGCCGTAGATCATCACGTTCACGATCTCGGTCGCGAGCCGGCCCGGCTCGACCCGCGGCCGCGGCTCCGCCAGTCGGACCAGGCCGTCGGGCTCGATCGCCCTGCCGACGGTCTCGAACGGCGTGCCCATCGCGAGATGGGCCGCGATCGGGGCGAAGATGTCGCGGCCGTGGAAGCTCGAGGTCACCACCGGAAGCATCAGCTCGCGGTTCTCGAGGACGCGAACCTCGCGGATTCCGTCCAGGCGCTCCGCGACCGGGACGAGGAGGCCGTTATCCGGCCCCACGAGGATGTCACCGCGGCCGGTCAGGATCGCGATCGGCAGGCGATCCGTGCCGACACCAGGGTCCACGACCGCGACGTGAACGCCGATCGGCATGTGCGGCAACGCGAAGACGAGGCTCCGGGCGCCGTCCCGGATCGAGAATCGTGGGACCTGGTGATTGACATCGATGATGTTCGCGTCCGGCGCGATCCGGAACATCACGCCCCGGCAGACGGCCGGAGCCGCGGGACCGAAGTCGGACAGGAATGTGATGACGGGTCGGGCCATCGTCAGGCGGGCCGAATCCGGGCGGGCTGGTCGACGACGAGGCCCAGGCGCTCGGCGATGTTCCCCTGGTTGTCGCTGAAGGAGATCGTTCCCGAGGAGTCCTGGTACAGGAGGGGTTCGCCCACCGGAACCGACCCGAAGGTCTGTTGCCACGTGGTTCGGATTTCGGTTGAGCCAGCGTGACCCGACAGGCCGTCGCCGATCTCCACGACGAGGGGCAGGCCGGGCCTCAGGGGACCGATCGTCGCGGCCAGGTCGTCGGGCCAGCCGGCGAGCCGGGCATTGCCGAAGCTGTCGATGAAGGCGATCGCCGTGTCGAGGCCGCCGTCGCGGGGTGTGGCCGTCGGAAGACGGAGCTGCACGAGGTCGGCCGCGTCGACGGCCGGACCGACGGTCTCGAACGGAACGCCCATCGCCAGGTGCGCACCGACCGGCGAGAAGATGTCGCGGCCGTGGAACGTCGAGGTCGTGACCGGCAGCCACAGGTCGCGATTGGTGAGCACCCGCGCCTCGCCGATTCCACCCAGCCGCTCGGCCGGTGGCAACAGAAGCCCGTTGTCCGGCCCGACGAGGATGTCGCCGCGCGGGGTCAGGATCGCGATTGGCCTGCGGCTCGTGCCGACCCCCGGATCCACGACGGCGACGTGGACACCGACGGGGAGATACGAAACCGCCGACCAGAGAAGGTAGGCGCCGTCCCGGATCGCGTACTTCCGGACGTTGTGGCCGATGTCGAGGATCTGCGCGTCTGGCGCGATCGTCAGCATGACGCCGCGGCAGGTCGGGGCCGGGCCGTCCGGCCCGAAGTCGGTGAGGAAGCTGAGGAACGGTCGTGACATGGCCGCGATGGTAGCCGAGCGACCGGCCCGACCCGAACCGGATCCGTGGCCCGCGACCGGTCAACCGCCCGGGGCTCCGGACCGAGCGGCGAACATCCACCCACGGGCGTCGACGCCGGAACGCCTCGAAGCGGCGCCTGGAGGAGGCTAGGCGCCGCTTCGAGCGAGATGCCGCGACGACGGGAGGAAGAACGTCGCCGCGACGGGATATTCGGTTCGCGCCGGCGGCGGTTGCCGCCCGCCGTCAGATCAGAGCAGCCGCTTCCAGGTCCACGAAGTAGCCGGTTCGGTTGAGCTCGCGAAGGAACAGGAGCTGGTTGATCTGCGCGACGGTCCAGCGCCAATCGCCGACGGCGATACCCGCCAGATAGGCGGTCAGGTTGGCCGCCTCGTCAGGAGCCAGGCCTCGAAGGATCAGACCCCGGTACGTCGCCCGGGTGGGAAAGGCCGGCGTCGTCTCCCGGCAGGCTGCCGGCATCGTGGTGGCGGTGGCCGACCCAGACGCGACCGCGGAGACCGCCCCGAGGGCTGGCGACGATGGCGCGGCGTGAGACGACCGACCCTGATCCCGAGTACCTCGTCGCGCCTGGCCTGCCATGGTGCACCGGTCCCGTCCCTGTCGCTTTCGGCCTGCTGAAGATGACTGCGATGGTCCCAGTGCCGCCCTGCCGATCGTGCGCTGGTGAACCTGTGACGGTCGGGCGGACTGGTGTGGTTACGGGGATGTTCGGTCGGCTGGCCGACAGCGACGATGACCCATCGGTCAGGGGTACGCAGGTACTTCCGGCGACCGGCTCCGGCGATGGGCAGACGGGTCCCGAGTAGACTGCCCGCCGTGCGTGTTCGGACCTTCGAGCTGCGGTTGATCGCGCTCGTGCTCGCCGCCACCTGGACGGTCGCCGCGATCCTCGTTCTCGTGGCCTACCGGCCCGGCGGACCGATCGACGTGGCCGTTGGATTGGCCGCGCTCCTGCCTGCCGCCGTCGCGCTCGTCGGTGTCCTGTGGCCGCCCGTCGCCCGCGGCGATCGTGCGTTCGCAGCGATGGTCTGGCTCGCCGCCGGATGCCTCCTCGTCCTCGTCCCCTCGATCGCCGACGTGACCGGCCAGCTCGGCGCTCGCGGGGTCCAGACGCTCCTTCCATCCGTCGAGGTGGCCTATCCGTGGGTCCTCGGGCTGATCGGGACGTGCCTGTTCACGGGATTCGGGATCGCCCGGCGGCGGCTCGGCGAGGCGGCGATGCGCCGCCGTCGGCTCGTCCGGGGGCTCGCCCTGGCGACGATCCTCGCCGTCGGGACGGCACTCGCCTTCACGGCAGTGGCCATGGCGAACGAGCTCGCGCTGCGTGATCGACCTGCCGTGTCGTCCCGATTCGGACCAACGGATGCGGAACGGGATCCACCCGATTGCGACGGCGCGATGGGAATCGGGCCGGCCGCCCGCCTCACGGCCCATTTCGACGGGTCCCTCGACGGCCGGCCGCTCGGGACGATCGACCTCGCGGGCGAGCGCTCCGTCTCGGACATCCGCTGGCTGGCGTATGTCGCGACGAATCTCGACCTCGGGCTCCACGGCGCGGCCTCGATCGCGAAGGACGGCTGGCTGCGGGATCCCGTCGGCGGCTGGCATCGGGTCACGTCGGACCAGCTCGAGGACGTCACCGTCGACGTGAACGCCTTCCGAATCGCGCTCTCCCCCGAGGCGCGCGCCGCCGCTCAGCCAAGAGGCGTCGCCGTGATCGAGGGCGCGCGCGCACGGCAGTGCCGGATCGCCATCGACGGACCCACGTTCCGGGCCGCGTTTCCGCAGGTCGCGTGGCTCGTCGGTCGTGCCGACCTCGCCCGGTGGCGGGGCCAGCTCGACTATTGGGTCTTCCTCGACGGGCAGATCGGGCGGATCGCCGGCAGCGTGAACGGCGACGCGGCCGACATCCGGGAGGGCGCGCTCCAGGCCACGGTTCGCGTCGACCTGAGCGCGACGGATCGCGACGCGAAGATTTCGATCACGCCCCCGGCGCCGTAGCTCGGCGGAGCGGCGTGAGGCTGGGCGGGACGCCCGGCGAGCGGCGATGATGAGAGCGATGGACGAGGAACCGCGATCCGGAAAGCGCGACCGACTGGCCCGGATGACCCGGATCCTGTCGCTGCTCAACGCCCATCCCGACGGGATGAAGCCGGCCGAGATCGCCCGCAGAGTCGACTCGTCAGTCCGAACCGTGTATCGCGACCTGCGCTCGATCGAGGGCGAGCTCGGGATGCCGCTCTGGTCGGAGGGCGGCGCCTGGGGCATGGAGGCGGAGGCCTTCCTGCCGCCGCTGAAGCTGACCCGAAGCGAGGCGATGGCGGTCGTCCTCTCGGCCCGGCTGATGGTCCGCTATGCCGACAAGTACGATCCCGACCTCGCCGCCGCCTTCGAGAAGCTCGCCGAGATCCTGCCGCCCGCTCTCCGCGAGCACGTCGCCCGGACGCTGGACGTGCTTTCTCAGCGCCCGACCGACGACGTCTTCGGGCGACACGTGCACCTGCTGACCCAAGCGTGGGCGGAGCGTCGGGTCGTCTCGCTCGACTACGAGCCGGCTCGATACGACGCGGGCGCGGTGCCGCGGACGGCACGAGTCCGGCCCTACCTGATCGAGCCGTCGCTCCAGACCCACGCCCTGTACCTGATCGGCTGGGACGAGACGCGCGATGCGATCCGGACCTTCAAGATCGAGCGGATCCGGGACGTCTCGCTGACGCCCGATCCGTTCCCCCCGCCCGAGCCGGGATTGATCGAGGCGATGTTCGATCGGGCGTGGGACATCATCGCCGACCAGGAGCCGGTCGAGGTCGTGCTCCGCTTCTCATCGACTGTGGCGACGCGCGTTCGCGAGGCCCGCTGGCACCCGACGGAGTCCGTGGCGGAGGAGCCGGACGGCTCTCTCACGTGGCGGGCGACCGTTGCCGGTACGATCGAGATCCGGCTGTGGATCCTGTCGTGGGGCGACGCGGTCGAGGTCATCGCGCCGGCCGAGCTCCGCGCGGACGTCGCCGCGACCCATGCCCGGGCGGCCGCGAGCTACGGCCCGTCCTCCGGGCGCGAGCAGCGCTGATGGCCCGCCACCCGTTCATCGCCGTCAACCTGATCAGTGACCCGATCCACGGCTACGTCGAGCTCACGAAGCGATTGACTCGCTCGGAATCGGGGGCTGCCGGCCTCCCGGACGAGGACGCCGCGGAGGAGGACCTGCTCGATACGACGTGGCTCCAGCGGCTCCGCCGGATCAGCCAGCTCCAGAGCGCGCGATGGGTCTTCCCGACCGCCGAGCACTCGCGGTTCACCCATGGCCTCGGGGTCATGCACGAGGCCGGACTGTGGGCGCGGTCGCTCTATCCGTCGCTTCGGGCGGCGCTCGTGACGCGCGGCGAGCCGGCACCGACCGAGGGTCTCGTCGTCGAGACCCTGCGGGTCGCGGGTCTCCTCCATGACGTCGGCCACGGGCCGTTCGCCCACTTCTTCGACGACCGGGTGCTGACGGCGTTCTCGGCACCGGCGGACACGCGACGGCCCGACGGCAAGGCCCTCACGCACGAGGATCTGTCGCAGCTGATCATCGAGCACGAGCTCGGCGAGCTGATCCGCGGTCTCCGGCGGGCTCCCGGCGCCGTCGCGGAGCGGGACGCGCTCGGCGACGGCGAGGCGATCGAGCCGCGCTGGGTCTCGTTCCTCGTCTCGAAGCCGGCCCTCGACGACCCCTCGATGCCCACCTGGGTGCGCTGGCTCCAGCCACTCCTCTCCGGCGTGTTCACGGTCGACAACCTCGACTACGTCCGGCGCGACGCCTGGATGACCGGCGTCTCGGTCGACGTCGACGACGAGCGACTCCGCCGCTACACGTTCATCGGCGATCGAGGGCTGACGCTGTACGAGCCGGGCCTCGGCGCGCTCGAGATGTTCCTGACCTCGCGGCTCTTCCTCTACCAGCAGGTCTACTTCCATCGAACCGTCCGCGCGATCGACCTCGACCTGGCAGAGGTCTTCCAGCCATCGATCCAGGCGATCTTCGGCCGGTCGTCGCCGGCGGAGGCTCTCGGCGCGTATGCCGACCTGGACGAATATGCGCTCCTCCATCAGGCCGCCCGCTGGACGCGTGGCGAGTCGCTCGCACCCCGCCCCGAGCCGGGCGACGGTCGCGTCACACCGGCGGTCGCCGACGCGTGGCGGGCAATCCTGCTGCGCCGCCCGAGCTGGCGCTCGGAGGCGGAGCTGCGCCTCGAGTACGAGGCGGGCCGGCGGCCCGATGACGAGATCGCCGCCCTCGGGGTGGACGACCCGGGTCGCGTCGCGATCGACCTGGCCGTCGTCGATGCCCGTCCAGCCGACGCGACAGCGACCGATTCCCTTCTTGCCGTCGAGGGCCGCGACGGCAGCGGACTGTCGCTTGCGCGCTCGCTCGGACGGTTGCCGGCCTACGCGCTCATCGCGCGGCGCTACCGGCGGATCGTCTGAAGCTCGGCGACACCGCCGGCCGCGGAGCCGGCGATCGGCGCCGCGGCGGTCGCCGCGGCAATCGCCTTGGCGATCGACCGGGTCCGGAGCGCCACGTCGCCGCCGGGCAGGACGAGGAGCGGGTCGATCCGCGCGATCTCGAGCGTCGGCAGCTTCATGTGCCGCAGGATGTCGGGCCGGACGCCGAAGGTCTTCGTCTCGAGCGGGCTGAACAGCCCGTAGTGGACGTGGCAACCGGATGCATGCCCCGTCGCGCCCTCATGGCCGATCAGCTGGCCGGCCCGGACACGCTGGCCCGGCCTCACCGTGACGTCGGCAAAGTGCGCGTACATGCTGCGGTACCCGTTTCCGTCGTCGATGACGACGACGTTCGGGAGCTGCCCCCAGGACTGCCGCACGTCGAGCTGGCGGTAGTAGGGCGTCAGGTCTCCGATCCACCCGATCTGATCATCGAACCGTCGCCCCGCGGCCAGAACGACACCGGCGTGCGCGGCGCCGACGGGCGCGCCGCAGAACGAGGCCATGTCGACGCCGTCGTGGAAGAGCTTGCCGTCGTTGATGAACTCGCCACCCGGGATCGCCTTGAACGGCAAGGTGATCCGGCCGTAGCGGATCGGCCAGGTGTAGCCCGTGAGCCACTCCGCGGGCGTCGCCTTCCGATTTGCCGCCGACACCGGTCCATCGGCATCGTTTGCCGCGACCTGTGCGAGTCGCGGGTCGACGACCGTGGCGGCGGCGGAGCCGCCCGTCGCTTGCTCCGACGCTCGGGGAGCGGCGCCCTTGACCTCGCCGCCGAGCGGTTGGAGGGTCGTGCCGGCGGGGCCGAGCGCCGCGAACAGGATCGGAACGACGATCGCGACGGCCAGCCCAGCGACAAGCCCGGCGACGGAGCGGCGTCCGATCCGGCCGACGAGCCCGGTTCCACGCTCCCGCTCGGCCAGTGGCCGCGGCGGCAGGAACAACGTGGCGGATGGCGTGGCGGACGGTCGGGCGCGGAGAGGCCGCGCATGGCGACGGTTGGGCACCGCCGATGTGTACCACCCGGATGGCGACTCCCGCAACCATCGCGATTCCGGACATGACAATTCGAGCTCTGGGGTTATCATCCCGGGGCTCCGCCCGTAGCTCAGTGGATCAGAGCGACTGACTTCGGATCAGTAGGTCGGGGGTTCGAATCCCTCCGGGCGGGCCAGTCGTCGCGCAGGGATCAGAGAGGCGTGGTCGGACGTCGCGACCGCGCAGAGGGAACAGAAGGCGGTCCGCACGAAGCGGCTGCCCGAAAGGGAGCGGTGATCCTTCGCATCGTCGGCGGGCGAATCGGTCGCGGGCGTCTCGAGCCCGTCACCGAGGCCTACACGACCGGATATGCGCCCGTCGCGATGGGGATGGACGGGCTCGACCATTTCGTCGTCGGGGTCCGGCCGCTCGGCAACGCGCACCAGCTCGCGTCGATGACGATCTGGCTGACGGTCGAGGCGGCGCTGGCCGCCTATGACGGAAACCTGTCCGCGAAGCGAACCCTCGACGGTCGCGACCATGGTGAGCAGCTGACGGACGTCGACTATTACGAGGTCGAGGACGCGGTCGTCCACCGGGATGGCGTCGAACCCGCGTTCCTGCGATTGACGGCCGGAAGCGTGGCGCGCGGGCTCGACGCCGATATCCAGCAGGAGCTCCGTCGCCGACTCGGCCGGCTGCCGGCCGAGCTCGCGGATGGCTACATCGGGCGCCGAGTGATTGGCGATGGCGTGGAGATCGCCTTCATGTCGACCTGGTCCTCGGGCACTGACCGAGCGGCGCTTGAAGCCCCGATCTGGCCCGAGATCTCGAGCCGCTACGACGCCTTCCGGGTCGACCTCTACGACGTCATCACCAGCGGCGCCCCCGGCCGGATCTGACGCGGGGCGCCGACCGCGGGGGCTGCGGATCCACCGACATGGTCCGCGCTCCCGACGGATGGCTCGCCGTCCGGTATGCCCCTGCAACGCGTCGGCGCCGAGTGGGTCCGCGCCCGGACCGACCGCTCGGAGATCATGGGTGCTTGTCGTCCGCACCCAATGCCGCCCGGATCCGCGTCGCGGGCTCGTTGGCGCCGCGCATTCGTTCGCCGGCCACGCGCGGAGGCAACCGACACCATCAAGGAGGAACCCATGGCCACCAAGACTTTACGCGGCCGGACCTCCGCCGCGAGCCGAAACGGCAGCGGCGCGACCCGCACATCCCCGCAGCCGAGGCTCGGCCAGCGCGGGCCCGAGCTCCAGCCATTCGGCAAGCTGCGCCTGCTCCCGATCGCCCTCTCGTCAACGGTCCGGGCGCAGAGCTGCCAGCTCCTGAACGCGATCCTCGCGGACACGACGATCCTCTATGCGCTCTACAAGAAGTCCCACTGGAATGTCGCCGGGCCGACGTTCTACGAGCTTCACCTGCTGTTCGACAAGCACGCCGAAGAGCAGCTCGAGCTGATCGACGAGCTCGCCGAGCGCGTCCAGATGCTCGGTGGAATCAGCGTCGGCGACCCGCGTCACGCGGCCGAGCTCACCTCGATCGAGCGGCCGCCGGACGGCGCCGAGGAGGTTCCCGTGATCCTCGACCGCCTGCTCGATGCCCACGAGATCATCATCGAGAAGGTTCGGGCCGCGATCGACAAGACCGAGAAGTCGGGTGACATGGGCACGAACGACCTGCTGATGGGCGACGTGCTCCGACGCCACGAGATGCAGGTCTGGTTCGTCGCCGAGCACGTGGTGGATGTGCCGCTCGTCGAGGCGTAGACGTTCGGCGGGGCCGGTCCGGCGCCGGAGCGGCGCGCCGGCCCCGAGACGTTGATTTTGTCAGCTCGATTCGGCCCTTCCCAAGGGCCAAGGCCAGCGGATCCTGTGATCTAGGCACCGGTGGACTGCTGGATCGATTCGCCGGCGGCAGTGATCATCCAGTTAGCCGTCGACGGCAAATTGGACGACGAAATCGGCCCGATTCGGCTGGGCTTTCAGCGCCAGCAGTCCCCTGGTGACTGAATGATCGAATCTCCTGGGAGGCCAGGCACCCGTGGAGCCGCGAGCGCGGCGCGGTCCCCTGCTACGCTCGCTGGGTGACCAGCCGGAATGCCGCTCAGCTCCTCGTCGAGTGCCTCACGGCCGAGGGCTGCGAGTACGTCTTCTCGGTGCCGGGCGAGGAGACGATGGACATCCTCGACGCGCTCGGGACGCTCGCGGCGGACGATTCGTCCGACGGCCCGCCGATCCCGGCGCACATCACGACGCGTCACGAGCAGGGCGCCGCGTTCATGGCCGACGTCTACGGCCGCCTGACCGGCCGCGCGGCAGTCGCGCTGTCGACGCTCGGGCCGGGGGCGACGAATCTGCTGACCGGCATCGCCGACGCCCATCTCGACCGGGCTCCGATGGTCGCGATCACCGGCCAGGCGAGCTCCGAGAAGCTCCACAAGGAAGCCCACCAGGTCGTCGACATCGTTCGGATGTTCGAGCCCGTGACGAAATGGAACACCCGGGTCGAGCGGGTCGAGGCGATCCCCGAGATTGTCCGAAAAGCGTTCCGCGTCGCCGTGCTCGAGAAGCCAGGCCCGACCCACATCGAGCTGCCCGAGAACCTCGCGGCGACGCCGGTCGGTGCGGACGCCAGGCCGCTCATTCCGGGACGGACCTACTTCCCTGAGCCGACCGACGAAGCGATCGCCCATGCGGCCGACCTGATCGCCACCTCTCAGCGACCACTCGTCCTGGCCGGCAACGGCGTGCTGCGCCGGCAGGCGGCGCCCGAGCTGCGTGCGTTCGCTCGCGGGCTCCATGTGCCGGTCGCGGCGACCTTCATGGGCAAGGGTGCGGTCGACGACCGCTCGCACCTGTCGCTGATGGCGGTCGGGCTGCAGGCCCGTGACCACGTCCTCTCTGGCTTCGACCGGGCCGACCTCGTGATCTGCGTCGGCTACGACCTCGTCGAGTACGCGCCGGCCCAGTGGAATCCCGACGGCCGCAAGCGGATCATCCACATCGACACCCAGCCGGCCGAGGTCGAC
>DATAQF010000121.1:0-9428 GCA_036264795.1 Candidatus Limnocylindrales bacterium
GCAGGTCACGAGGACGACCCGGTGGCCCGCGGCGACGGCCTTGGCCATCGCGCCGCCGGTGCCGATCGTCTCGTCGTCGGGGTGGGCATGGACGGTCATCAGCGTCAGGCGTCGCTCGTCGGTCATCGACGCATGATCGCACCGCCGCCCGGCACACGTCGCGTCGGGCCTGGCGCCGCGTCGGGGTCGCGACCGGTTCCCGCCGCTACCATCGGCCCATGCCGCCCGACGCGGAACCGCCCATGACCGCCGGGCCTCTCGCGGGCCTGCGGGTGGTCGATTGCTCGACCGTCCTGGCCGGGCCGTACTGCACGATGGTCCTCGGCGACCTCGGTGCGGACATCGTCAAGGTCGAACCGCCCGACGGCGACGCAACTCGCGGCTGGGGCCCGCCCTGGCTGGGCGACGACGCGGACCAGACGCGGACGGCGGCGTACTTCCTGTCGGTGAACCGGAACAAGCGCTCGATCCGACTCGACCTGCGACGGCCGGAGGGCGCCGGCATCCTGCGCCGCCTGCTGGCCGACGCCGACGTGCTCGTCGAGAATTTCCGGGCCGGCAGCCTCGACGGCCTCGGGTTCGACGATCACGCCCTTCGGGCGATCAATCCGCGCCTCATCCATCTCGCCATCACCGGCTACGGGGCCGCAGCGCCCGACCCGGCGCGACCGGGCTACGACTTCGTGATCCAGGCCGAATCGGGGCTGATGTCGATCACGGGCGCCGCGGACGAGGACGGGGGCGCACCGACCAAGGTCGGTGTCGCGATCGCGGACGTCGCGGCGGGCCTCCAGGCGGCGGTCGCGATCCTTGCCGCGCTGATCGCGCGTGACGGCAGCGGACGCGACGTCGCCCGCGAACCGAGCTCGCCGGGTCAGCGGATCGACATATCGCTCCTCGGCTCGACGCTGGCGGTGCTCGTCAACCAGGCCCAGAACGCGTTCGTCGGCGGCGTGGCGCCGGGTCGCCTCGGCAACGCGCATCCGAACATCGTGCCGTACCAGACCTTCGAGACCCTTGACGGAGCGATCGCCGTGGCGGTCGGCAGCGAGCGGCAGTGGCCTCGATTCTGTCGCGCCATCGGGCTCCCGGCGCTGGCCGATGAGCCGCGCTTTGCAACGAACGGCGATCGGGTCTCGAACCGCGACGAGCTGATCGGGACGCTTGCCGCGCGGTTCGGGGAGCGGACGTCCGATGAGTGGCTCGCGGCTCTCGAGGCCGCGGAGATTCCGGCAGGCCCGATCAACGACGTCGCGGCGGCGTTCGCATCACCCTGGGCAGCCGACCGGACCCTCGAGCTCGAGCATCAGCGTCTGGGGCGGACGCGCCAGGTCCGGCCAGCATTCGATCTGGCGGCGACGCCCGCGTCGGTCCGGACCCCGCCACCGCTGCTCGGCGAGCAGACTGACGAGATCCTCGCCGGAATCGGCATCGACGCCGAGGAGATCCGCCGATTACGGCGCGAAGGCGTCGTCTGACCCGACAGGTTTCACGGATGCTGCACTCGTGCACGGAATCCCGACCGGTTGGCCCGCTCGCCGCTGCTAGACTCGGCCGGCCGCCCGACACCGCGGCTTCCGTTCGCCGACCGGCCGCCCGGCCGCCGGCCCGCTCCCGATCCGGAGGGACCCGATGACCGACGACCGCGAGCGCTGGGCGCTCATCCTCGGCGCCTCGAGCGGCATGGGCGAGGCCACGGGCCTGGCGCTCGCGAAGGCCGGCTACCGCATCGTCGGCATCCATCTCGACTTCCGGGCGGCCGTCGCCCACGTGGAGGAGGTCAAGGCGCGGATCGCAGAGGCCGGAAGCGAGGCGCTGTTCATCAACATGAACGCGGCCGACGACGAGAAGCGAGCCGCCGCGATCGCGACGATCGCGAGTCGATTCGACGAGAGCCGGTCCGCCGGTCGGCGTCCGTATCTTCGGGTCGTCATGCATTCGCTCGCGTTCGGCTCGCTCGTCCCGTTCCTCGCCGACGATCCCAAGGATGCGGTCGACCGGAAGAAGATGGAGATGACCCAGGACGTCATGGCGAACAGCCTCGTGTACTGGGTTCAGGACCTCTACCACGCCGGGTTCCTCGAGCGCGGTTCGAAGATCTACGCGATGACGTCCGAAGGCACGAGCCGGGTCGTCCCGTCGTACGGCGTCGTGTCCGGCGCGAAGGCCGCGATGGAGTCGCACGTTCGCCAGCTCGCGATGGAGTTCGCCCGGCGGGATACCGGCGTCGCCGTCAACTCGATCCGGGCCGGTGTCACGGATACGCCGGCGCTCCGGAAGATCCCGGAGAATCAGCGGATGATCGACGTGACGCTTGCTCGCAACCCGCACGGCCGGATGACGACGACGCAGGACGTCGCCGAGGCGATCGTGACCCTCTCCGAGTCCGACTCGGACTGGATGTCGGGAAACGTCATCGGCATCGACGGCGGCGAGTTCGTCACGGGCTGACGGCAGCGAAGATCTGAGGTCGGCCGATGTCGACTGATGGCCGCGTGATCGTCGTCGGCTCCGTCAACGTCGACCTGGTCGCCCGCGTCGATCACCTGCCGGCAGCGGGCGAAACCGTCGGCGACGCCCGCTTCGAACGGCATGCCGGCGGCAAGGGCGCCAACCAGGCGACAGCCGCCGCACGCCTGGGGGCCCGGGTGGCGTTCGTCGGTGCGGTCGGGGACGATCCGCTGGCGGTGGAGGCGCGTGAGGCACTCGCGATCGAGCGAATCGATCTCGGCGAGCTCGCGACCAGGGCCGGTCCCACGGGCGTCGCCCTGATCCTGGTCGACCGGCACGGCGAGAACGTGATCGCGGTCGCACCCGGCGCGAATGGAGAGCTCCAGCCGGACGATGTCGCCGGCGCCTTCGAGCGACTCGGCGTCGAGCCCGTCGATCTCGTCCTCGTGGGTCTCGAGGTCCCGTCGGCCGCGGCCCGGAGCGCGCTGGCGGCGGCTCGCGCCGCGGGCGCCCGGACGGTGCTGAACCCGTCCCCCGTGACCGCGGTCGACCGATCGGTGCTCGCCTTCGTGGACATCCTCGTGCCGAACCGCCTCGAGCTCGTGCAGATCGTGGCCGCCGACGAGCGTCGCGCCGGCCGAACCCCGGATCCCGACGCGACGCCGGAGGGTTTGGCCTCGACCCTGTTGGGTGCGACCGGGGACGGGCCCGGTGTCCGGGAAGCGGTCGTCGTGACCCTGGGGGCGGCCGGGGCGATCATCGTCCGCTCGAATGGACCGTCGGTCGTCGTGGCCGCGCCGCGCGTCGACGTCCTCGACACCGTGGGTGCCGGTGACACGTTCGTCGGTGCGCTGGCGGCCGATTTGGCCGCCCGACGATCACTCGAGGATGCCGTCCGGCGAGCGGTCGTCGCCGCGGCGCAGTCGACGACCAGGCGGGGTGCCCGCGGCGGGATGCCGACGGCCGACGAGCTGGAGACCGTGCTCCGAGGCTGATCCGCGCGAACGGGCTGTCGACCACAGGCACCGACCCGTGTCCGAACGTACCGCGCCGGGCGTGACCTTCGAATGGGCGCGTCGGAGCTTGTCCGAGCCGACACTGCAGTCAACGGCACTCAATGCCACTCCATGTCCGGGCCGCAACGAGGCTCAACGACCATGACCGTCAACGCCGTCCGGCGGAACCGCCGGCGGATGCCCGCCCTCCCGGCGGAGCGCCCCGTGACCGAATCGATCGCGATCGGCGAGATCAACCAGACGGTCTTCGACTGCCCATCCTGCGCTCGGCCCCTGGTCCTCGGCACCAAGCGCTGCCCGAGCTGCGGGACTCACCTGATCATCGGGGTCGCCACATCGAAGGCCGCCGTCATCGCCGGCCTCGGGCTCGCGGTCGGCCTGCTCGCCGGTGGCACGATCGGCTTCACGGCCGGGCTGACCCGCGCGCCCGCGGCGGTCGCCGCCATCGTCGTTCCGAGCGCCGGGCCCGTCGTGGGCGCGGCTCCGACGTCCGCGCCACTCCTCCCGACCACGAGCCCGACTGCGATCCCTGTCGTCCTGGTTCCGCCGCTGTCGCGCTCGGCCCTGGTCCAGGCTGTCGGCGTGAACACGCGGCTCGCGGCGGGCGCCGCGGCCCTCCAGGCGTCGCTCGAGGCCCGCGCCTTCGACGCGTCGGGCGTCGCGCAGACCCTTCGAACGATCTCGGGTGACTCCGTCTTCGGCCAGCAGCTGGCGATGCGGATGTCGGACTGGCCGGCGGGCGCGCCCCTGGGTCGAAACCTGAACTCCTTCTACGACGGCGTCCACCAGGCCGCGATCGACGCCCTCGTGGCATCGGTTCGCGACGACGTCGCGTATCGATCGGCTGCGCGAACGATGATCCGGGTGCTTGCCGGGCTTCCCGCGCTCGATTCCGCGGCGCGATCGGTCGCCGCCGGGATCGGCCTCGACGTCGCCGCCTCCGCCGCCCCGTAACAACGCTCGCAGCTCGCGATCAGGGCACCGTGGGCGGAATGGCCGGGGCAGCCGAGGCGTCCGGAGGCGCGTTCGACGGCGCCTTCGACGGCGCGTAGCCCGTCAGCTCCACGTATGCCTGGCCGCCGACCGGGCGGCCGTCATGGGTCGCCGTGACCCGCTGCGAGCCCTCCCAGTACACGACGCCCGTCGTCGGGCGGGTGTCCAGCTCCTGGGCCGAGACGGTCGGCGTCAGGTCGATCGCGAGCCCCGCGTCCGGGATCGTCACATGCCAGCCGGCGGGGTAGTCGGCGCCCGTCGCCGGGCTGGTCCAGCGTCCTCGGACGTCCACCGTGAACGCGGCGCGCGGCAGGTTGCGCGTCGAGCCGTCGGGCCGAACGAGCGTCCCGTACACGAGCGGATAGGAACCCAGGCTGTCGCGGACGAGGGACAGTGTCACGTCGGTGCCGTCGTCGAGGTTGATCGCAAACCAGTCCCATCCGCCACCGCCGACGGTGATGAAGTCGCCCCACTGATGGTCGAACCAGGCGCTGCCCTCGACGGCGAGCGGCTTTCCGTCGAGCGTCAGGTTTCCGGCCGCGGTCATCCGCGTCCGGGAGTAGTAGTAGGACGAGCCACCTGCGCCGAAGTCGATCCAGCCGTCGCCGTTGTGGAGCGCCGCAGGCTTCACCGAGCGCAGATCCAGCGAAAGCCCGACTCCGCCCGGCGCGCCGGCCGTCGTCGCCTCGGCCGCGGAGAACGCGGCATCCAGCCGGTCCGTGCCACCGCTGCCGCTCATTCGCCAGCCGCCCGCTCCCCCGAGCGCGAACGCGAAGCCGGGTACGGCCGGCCCGGTCCGTGCGTCGACCTGCGGGCCGATCTCGGTGCGCTGGGCGTAGAGGAATCGGTTCCCGGCCTCGTCCGTGATCGCGAGGTGCGACGCCCACGTCACGGGGAACGCGCCGCGCTCGGCCCGGAAGACGACATCCTCGAAGCCGAACCGGCGCCCGTCGGCCGAGCGCAGATGGCCCGTGTAGTACCACCACTCCGTCAGGCGGTGGTGCGAGGCGTCGTCGCGGGGCAGCACGACCGGCTGCGGATCGCGTGGCGCGGGCGGCGCGGCCGACGCAGGCGGAGGCAGGGGATGCGGTGCGGCCGCGTTCGCGAGCACCGGGCCGCCGCACGCCGCGAGCAGCGGAGCCGCGGCGATGAGCAGGGCGAGCGCGGCCGCCTCGACGACCGGCACGCGCCGGAGGCCCGCGGGCAGCCACCAGTTCCAATGGCCGAGGAGACGCATCGTCGCCGGCACGAGGAGCGCCCGGACCACGGTCGCGTCGAGGGCGACTGCGATCGCCATCCCGATCCCGAGCGCCTTGATCAGCACGATGTCGGCGAAGGCGAATGAGCCCGCGACGACGACCACGATCAGGGCCGCGGACGTCACGATTCGGCCGCTGCGCTCCAGACCTCGGGCCACCGCTTCCTGGTTGTCGCCGGTCCGATCCCACTGCTCCTTCATCCGGGTCAGCAGGAACACCTCGTAGTCCATCGACAGCCCGAAGAGCACGCAGAAGAGGATGACCGGCTGGGTCGTCTCGACGAAGCCGAGCGGCTGGAACCCCAGGAGCGTGGAGAGATTCCCGTCCTGAAAGATCCAGACGAGCGCCCCGAAGCTCGCGACGATCGACAACGTGTTCATGACGAGGGCCTTCGCCGGAAGGACGACCGAGCGGAGGAGCAGGAATAGGACGACATACGTCGCGACGAGGATGAAGAGCGCCGTGCGCGGGAAGTCCGCCGCCACTCGCGCCACGACGTCGCTGACGTCGGCTGCGCCGCCCCCAATGAGGACGGTCATCCCGGCTGGAGGGGCAAGCGGCCCCGTCGAGCTTCGAAGGTCGGTGACGAGGGCGCGGCCCTCGTCACGATTCGGACCGTAGGGGGTGGTCACCGTGAAGGCGGTGAGGTTGCCGCGCGTGGTGGCCCCGAGCGCGGTCGCGATGAAGCGATCGCGCGGTCCGTTCGGGTCGGCGTAGAGGAGCTGGTACTGCTCGAGCCGCAACCGCGGGTCGACGTCGACCAGTGAGTCAACCCGGCGGATCCGTGGGTCGGCGGCGAGGCGCCGCGAGTAGTCGAACAGGGCCGCGACATTCGCCGGCGCGGTCGCGGGTCCGGTGGTCCTGATCGCGAGGGCGATCGGTGCGAATTCGCCCTCGCCGAACGTCGTCGCAAGGCGATCGAATGCCGCCCGTGACGGGACGGTGGGCGGGAGGATGGTCGAGTCGGGCGCGTTGAATCGGACGTGCAGGAAGGGCGAGCCGAGGACGACGAGGACCGCGAGAGTCGGCACGAGAACGCTGACTGGATGACGCATCACCCGGCGGGCGAGTCGGGCCCACGGCCCGTTGGGATCGTCGCTCGGAACGACGCGGCGGACGGCGAGCGAATCGATCCGGCCGCCGACGATGGCCAGGACGGCGGGGAGCAGCGTCAGCGCGGAGATCACGGCGAGGAACACGACGACCGCGCCGGCGATTCCGACCGACCGCAGGATCATGAACTCGAAGAGGACGAGCCCCGCCAGGCCGAGGAGGACCGTGAGGCCCGAGAAGAACACCGCCCGTCCGGCCGTGGCCACCGTGGCCTCGACAGCGCCGGCCACTCGATCCGCATCCGGGTCGCCGGCCCGGGCGGCCATCTCCTCGCGGAATCGACTTGTCATCAGGAGTGAGTAGTCGACGGCCAGGCCGAGCCCGAGGAGCGTCGCCAGATTCAGGACGAAGATGCTCATCGGAGTGAGGCTGGCGACGAGGAAGATCGCCGCCAACGCCACGATCACCGCGGATCCCCCGACGACGAGGGGGACCGCCGCCGCGACGACCGAGCCGAAGACGAGCAGGAGTGCGAGCGCGGCCAGGGGCAGCGACACGACCTCGCTCCGCCGGAGGTCCGCCTCGGAGACCGATTGGACGTCGCCGTAGAACGCCGGTCCGCCGGCGAGCTCGACGTCGAGTCCGGCCGGCTGGCCGAGCGCCGCGCGGATTCCGGGCAGCGCGGCCGGCGAGTCGTCGGGCGCGATCGAGAGGAAGACGATGTCGTAGGCGGTGTGGCGATCCGCCGAGACCTGTCGCGGCGCGAGGGTGTGGGGCAGGATCCGAACGACGTACGGGGCGCCCGGGACGTTGTGGATCGCCTCGGCGGCCGCGGCCTCGAACGGGGGTGTTCCCGCCTGGGCGCTGTCGCTGTGGAGGACGACGACCACGGCGGACGGCGGCGCTCCGAGCTCCGTCTGGAGGAGGTTCTTTGCCCGCGCCGACTCGAGGTCGTCGAGGATGAAGCCGCCGGCGCGCAGCTGGCCGACGACCTGCGGTGCAAGTGGAACCGCGCCGACCAGGGCGATCGCCCAAACGGCCACGATGGCCCAGCGCCGGCGAACGGCGAACCGCCCGAGCCGGGCGAACACGGCAGGCGCGCTACCACCGGTACGCCGTTTGGGGGAGGTCGCCATCGTCGACCCCATGCTATACACGGATCACGAACGAGTGGGGTTCGGACGGGGGACGGAGGCGACGCGCATCGAGACCGACGTGGACGCCGACGGGCCCAATCCACCGATGCCCGACCTTGGGCCGGAGTGGAAGCCGATTCTGGCGTGGGGCGCGGTCCTCGCCGACGGCGTCGCCCTCGATCAGCCGGCCGAGCACGTGGGGGTGTTCGTCCTCGACCCGGAAGCCGGAGCCCTGCGGCTGGTCGGTCAGATCTGGGGGTCCGACCAGAACACCGGCGAGGTTCGCGTCGGCGAATGGCTCGTGCCCCTGGAGGGCTCGATCTGCGGCCGCGTCTTCCGGACCGGCGAAGCCGCGCTTTCGGCCGACTTCACCCTTGATCCGGACGAGCGATCGTTTCCAGGCAGCAGCACCCGGTCGTCGCTGACCGTGCCAATTCGCGCTGCCGAGGGGATCGTCGGTGTCGTGACCGTCGAGGCGCCCTGGATCGCCGCGTTCTCGATCGCCGACTACGACCGCCTAACCGCAACAGTGAGCTCGGCGGCGGCGGGTTTTCCGAGTCTGCGGAGAGCCTGAAGGTCCTTCGCGTCACGCGTCGACGGGCCGATCCGGGGGTCGAGCGACGCTCGCCATCTGCTAGCATCTGCCGGCAGCTTCGGCATCTCCACCTGCCTCCAGCGAGGGCCCGGTGCAGCTCTTCGTCATCTTCTTCCAGCGACCCGTCGAGTTCGGGATCGCGACCGCGATCACGGTCGCGATGCTCCTGATCATGCTTCGGTCTGCGATGTCCGCCGAGGGCCCGTCGGGCCTGGGCCGGATGATGACCAGGCCGACGACGAAGTTCGTCTTCGGCTTCCTGTTCCTCGTATGGGCGCTGGCCTTCGGGATCGGGCTTCAGCTGGTCCCACATGAGGGCGCAAACTCGCCGTACGGCGGTCTCGGGCTCATCGGGATGTTCGTCGGGTTCTTCATCATGATGGGCTTCATCTGGTCGGTGATCGGGGAGTAGCTCACCCCGGGGCCCGTACGCGATTCCAAGAGAGCTCGATCCGGTCGTCCTTGATCCTCCGACTTGCAGAGTGCATACTCCTTATGCACTCAACGTACCGGAGAGCCGCCTCACTTGGACGCCAACGAGATCAAGACCGCGGTCGCGCGCCAGGATGCCGAACGGGCAGCCGCGGAGCCGCCGTTCGTCAATCATCGCGATCCCGCGCGAGCGGTCGGGCCGGACGGGCGACCGGCGGTCAGCCGCCGCGCCCCGATCTGGGACGACATCCCCGACGAGAAGTGGAACGACTGGCGCTGGCAGCTCAGCCACCGCGTCAATGAGCTCGCCGAGATCGAGCAGATCCTCGAGCTGACCGACGAGGAGCGCGAGGGCCTCAGCGCGCCCGACAAGTTCCGGGTCGACGTCACGCCCTACTTCATCAGCCTGATCGACCCGAGGGATCCCGAGGATCCGATCCGCCGCCAGATCATCCCGCTCGGCCGGGAGCTGCGCAGCTTCACGGGGATGATG
>DATAQF010000125.1:0-2325 GCA_036264795.1 Candidatus Limnocylindrales bacterium
GGGTCGCCCGATTCCGCGACGACCGGCGGCGCGAGCGTCGGCTCGGGAAGCCCTGCCGGCCGCGTTCGAAGCGGCCCGAGACCAGGTCTCGTGTCGGGGGTCGAGGTATCGGCGGGCATCGGCGGCGCGCATCTCCGAGTAAATCAGTGGGGATTGCGAAGCCTACTCCAAGCCGATCTGGGTCGCCAAGCGAGCGCGGCGAGGAAGCAGGCTCGCGGGCGAGCCGACATCTCGCCATCGAGGCATAAGATCCGCACATGACCGAGCGACGCGAGCGAGTCGACGAGACGCGGGCCGCGACTCGTGCCCGCTTCGCGCGGCTCGTCGCCCATCGCGAGCCGGACATCGACCTTGCGACTGCGGCGCTGGTCATTGCGGGCCACGGCCGTCCGGCACCCGACGAAGGCGCGGTCCTCGATCATCTCGACGGCCTTGCCGGGCGCGTGCGGGTCCGCCTCGACGCGGGCGACCCGACCGATGTCATCGTCGATCGGCTGCACGATGTTCTGTATCGCGAAGTCGGCTACCGCGGACCGACCGCGGCCGAGTACGCGGACCCGGACAACAGCCTGCTCGACGCGGTCGTGGCGCGCCGGATCGGCTTGCCGATCAGCCTCGCGATCGTCGAGCTGGAGACGGCCTGGCGGATCGGTCTGCCGCTGGTCGGGATCGGGCTGCCCGGGCACTTCATCGTGGGCGGGCCCAATGGTCTCCTCGCGGATCCGGCGAACGGCGGGCGTCGGCTCACGCACGACGACTGTCAGGCGCTGCTCCGACGCGCGATGGGCGAAGGCGTCCTGTTCCACGTCGGGATGCTCCGGCCCACCGGTCGCCGTGCGATCCTGACTCGCCTGCTCCGGAACCTGCGGACGTCGCGCCTTGCCCGGCGCGACTGGCCGGCGGCCCTGGACGCGATCGAGCTCCTCCTGATCCTCGAGCCGACCGATCCCGAGCACGGGCGCGATCGCGGCCTGCTGCTCGGCCGGATGGGTCGGTACGGGGAGGCCGTCCGGGCACTCTCGCAGTATCTCGACGAGCGACCCGACGCCCACGACGTCCCGGACGTGCGCCAGGTCATCGGAATCTTCGGTGGCCGCTTGAACTAGGCGGCGACGGTCCCGGCTCCCGACACGGCCGAAGGTGGGGATCGATCGAGCGCGCTCGGAACAGCGAGGTTCCTAGAGGAGCTCCCCGTGGGCCGATCCAGTCGGCTCGCCGTCGCGCGGACGCGGCTCCTCGCCGGGCGCGTACACCCGCTCCGGCGCCTCGGGGATGGATCGCGCGGCATCCGCGCCATCCGCCCGATCACTCCCTTCGCCGCCTTCGATCACCCGGAGCGGACGTCCCGCCTGGCCCTCGATGGCGCCGACCCCGAAGGGCAGCCACTTCGCGGGGTCCTGGAGCCGGTGGGCCTCGGTGTTCCCGCGGGTGTGGAGCTCCGAGAACCCCTTCGGCTCGATCCACATCCGTTCGCCCTCCAGCAGCCCGAGGACGCCGGACTGGCCCGGCTCGGAACGCTGATTCTGGCAGTAGGTGCAGGCCGCCTCGTTGTGACGCTCGTACGTCGGCGGCTCCTCGTAGGTCGTGATGTAGCCCTCGTAATTCCGGAGCACGACCTTGTGATCGGAGTAGCTGATCAGGTAGTTCGGCATGACCGGGATCTTGCCGCCGCCACCCGGCGCGTCGATGACGAAGGTCGGGACCGCGTAGCCCGACGTGTGGCCGCGGAGGCCCTCCATGATCTCGAGCCCTTTGCCGACCGGCGTCCGGAAATGCCCGGAGCCCTCGACGAGGTCGCACTGGTAGAGGTAATACGGCCGGATCCGGTTCTCGACGAGCTTGTGGACGAGCGAGCGCTGGATATGGACGCAGTCGTTGACGCCGGCGAGCAGCACCGACTGGTTGCCGACCGGCAGGCCGGCCTTCGTGAGCTTGTCGACCGCCCGCGAAACCTCCGGAGTGATCTCGTTCGGATGGTTGAAATGGAGGTTGATCCAGAGCGGGTGGTACTTCTCGAGGACCTCGCACAGCTCGTCGTCGATCCGCTGGGGCAGGAAGACCGGCACGCGCGACCCGATCCGGATGATCTCGATGTGCGGGATCTCGCGCAGGCCGCGCAGGATCGACTCGAAGAGCTTCGGGGCGAGGGTCAGGCCGTCGCCGCCACTGATCAGGACGTCGCGCACCTGCGGGGTTCGACGGAGGTAGTCGAGCTGGGCCTCGTGATCCTTGCGGTTGAAGTTCTGGGTCGGGTCGCCGACGATGCGCGACCGCGTGCAGTAGCGGCAATAGCTGGCGCACTGGGTCGTCACGAGCATGAGGACT
>DATAQF010000128.1:0-10358 GCA_036264795.1 Candidatus Limnocylindrales bacterium
AGGTCGCCCCGACGGCGATCGAACGCGACGCGGACGAGCGGTTCGATCGCTCGATCTTCCGGCGCATGGCCGATCTCGGGCTGACGGGAGCGCCGCTGCCCGAATCCGCGGGCGGCGCGGGAGTCAGCTATCTCGGCTGGAGCCTCGTGATGGAGGAGCTCGGCGCGGCCGACCTGTCGAGCGCGGTGACCCTGTCGGTCCACATCCTCTCCCAATATCCCGTCGTCACCTGGGGAACCGACGAGCAGCGCCGTCGCTGGCTCGGCCCGATGATCGCAGGCGACGCGCTCGGTGCCTTCGCGCTCACGGAACCGAGTGCCGGCTCCGACGCAGCGGCGATCGCGACGCGGGCCGAGCGGGTCGGGCCCGCCGACGCGCCCGAGGGGTATCGGCTGACGGGCACGAAGATCTGGATCTCGAACGCGCCCGACGCGGACCGGTACCTCGTCTTTGCGACGCTCGATCCCGCCGCAGGGTCGAAGGGGATTGCCGCCTTCCTGGTCGAGAAGGGGAGCGACGGGTTCCGGTTCGGAGCGCACGAGAAGAAGATGGGGATCCGGTCCTGTCCGGCGGCCGAGCTGGTGTTCGAGGGCTGTTTCGTCCCGGTCGCGAACCGCCTCGGGGCGGAAGGCGACGGCTACAGGATCGCGCTCTCGGCGTTGGCGGAGGGACGGATCTCGATCGCCGCCGCGTGCGTCGGGCTGGCCCGGTCCGGCCTCGAGCAGGCGGCCCGCTACCTCGCCCAGCGCAAGGCCTTCGGGGGTGTCCTCGCCGAGCAGCAGGGTCTGCGATTCCTCGTCGCCGAGATGGCTCGGGACGTCGAGGCGGCACGCGCGCTCACGCGCCAGGCGGCGGCCGCGAAGGACCGTGGCGAGCCGATCGGCGTCGCATCGTCGCTCGCGAAGTGGACGGCATCCGACACGGCGATGAAGGTGGCGACCGATGCCGTCCAGCTCTTCGGCGCAAGCGGCTATTCACGGGAGACGGGCGTCGAGCGGCTGATGCGCGACGCGAAAGGTGCGCAGATCTACGAGGGCACGAACCAGATCCACCGGCTCATCGTCGCGGACGATATTCTCGGCCAGGTCCGCTAGGCCGCGTTTCACCGCACCGAGACGGCGTGTAGATTCCGCCGATGACCGACACCGCAACGTCCCGCGGCACGGATCCGGCGGCCCCGGCCGGCGAGCCACCGACATTTGGCCTGTTCATCGCCGGCGAGTGGTGCGAATCCACCTCACGGGCCACGTTCGAAAGCGTCAATCCGGCCGATACGCGCGACGTGATCGGGCGATTCCAGCAGGGCACCGCCGCTGATGTCGGCATGGCTGTCAAGGCGGCCGAGACCGCGGGCCCCATGTGGCGACGGACGCCGGCACCGAAGCGCGGCGAGATCCTCTACCGGTTCGGTGCGCTCATGGCCGAGCACAAGGAGCGCCTCGCCCGGGCCATGGCCCGCGAGATGGGCAAGGTCGTCACCGAGGCCCGCGGCGACGTCCAGGAAGGCATCGACATTGCCTTCCTGATGGCCGGCGAGGGCCGCCGGATGTTCGGGGACACGGTCCCGAGCGAGCTCCCCGACAAGTGGGCGATGAGCATCCGCCAGCCGATCGGGATCGCGGGGATCGTCACCCCCTGGAACTTCCCGATCGCCATCCCGTGCTGGAAGATGATGCCGGCGCTCGTGGCCGGGAACACCGTCGTGTTCAAGCCGTCGAGCGACACGCCTCACTGCGCGACCCTGCTCGTCGAGCTGATGGCGGAGGCCGGGTTCCCGGCCGGCACGGTCAACCTCGTCACCGGCGCGGGCGGCGAGGTCGGCGATGCGATCGTCGACAACCCCGACGTCCGCGTGATCTCGTTCACCGGCTCATCGACGACCGGCCGCACGATCGCCGAGCGTGCCGCCCGCAAGCTCAAGCGCGTGAGCCTGGAGCTCGGCGGAAAGAACGCGATCGCGGTGATGGCCGATGCCGACCTCGATCTCGCGACGGATGGGATCCTGTGGTCGGCGTTCGGGACGACCGGCCAGCGCTGCACGGCCGCGAGCCGCGTCGTCGTGGAGCGCTCGGTCGTCGAGCCCCTTCTCGAGCGGCTCGAGCGCCGGACGCGCGCGCTCCGACTCGGCTCCGGGCTCGACGATCGCGTCGACGTCGGGCCGCTGATCAACCAGGCGGCTGTCGAGAAGGTCGCCTCGTATGTCGAGATCGGCCGGACCGAGGGCGATCTCATCACGGGCGGGGAGCCGGCACGGGACGGTGACCTTGCGAACGGCCATTTCTTCGCCCCGACGATCTTCTCGGGCGTGAAGCCGATGTCCCGGATCGCGCAGGAGGAGATCTTCGGGCCTGTGCTCTCGGTCATTCCGGTCGACGACTACGCGTCGGCGACGACCGCGGTGAACCAGACTCGGTACGGCCTGAGCTCGTCGATCTACACCCGCGACGCGAACACCGCCTTCCGGGCGATGCGCGACTTCGAGACCGGGATCGTGTACGTGAACGCCGGGACGACGGGCGCCGAGACGCACCTTCCATTCGGCGGCTGGAAGGACACCGGCAACGGTCATCGTGAGGCGGGCCACGCGGCCCTCGACACGTTCACCGAGTGGAAGGCGATCTACGTCGACTTCAGCGGCCGGCTCCAAAGGGCGCAGATCGACAACCAGGACGTCTAGGCCAGCTCGCAGTCGTCCGTGGCCAGCTTCGAGGATGTCCGTCGCCTCGCGATGGCGCTGCCCGAGACCGAGGAGCGCCTGACCTGGGACACGGATATCACGTTCCGTGTCCGCGACCAGATCTTCGCGATCGGCGGCGAGGGAGCCGACCGGGTGTCGATCAAGGCCAGCCTCGAGACCCAGGCCGAGCTGCTCGAGATGGATCCGAAGACCTTCGCCCGGTCGGCGTACGTCGGTCGTTTCGGCTGGGTGACCGTCGACCTGGGTCGGGTCGACGACGGGCTTCTCGAGAGCCTGCTCCGGGACGCCTGGCGGCGATCGGCACCGAAGCGCCTCGCGACGACGCTGGAGGACACGCAAAAGGACGACGCCTGACGAGCCGTCGCGCGAGCACCGCGGCCGGCCGGGACGGTCAGCCATCCGCCGCGCCACAGCGCCCGGCGACCGATCCTGCCGTCTCCGCTACGCTGGTGCCGCCGATGGAACCCGTCACCTCATCGCCTGCCGATCCCGCGCGCCCACCGTGGACCGTCCGCGTCGCATCGTGGAGCGCGCGCCATCGATGGCCCGTCTTCGGGCTCTGGTTCGTCGTGACGATCGGGCTGTTCGTGCTCAGCATCGCGGCCGGGGGCACCCGCAGCACGGAGGCCGTGTCGAACGACCAGCACTCGAAATACGAGGCCGGTGAGGCATACGTCGTCTACGACAACGCAAACGCCTCGGTCGGCCAGAAGGCTCCCGCGTCGCAGCAATTCCTTCTCATCGTCTCGAACCCGAACGGAACGGTCGCGGACGCCCCGTTCAAGTCGGCGATCGCGGACATCACGAGCCGTCTCCAGGCCCTCCAGGCGACGGTCGAGGGCACGTCGGGGCCGGTCATCGATCAGCTCGTCGACCCGACGCTGGCACCGCCCGCGGCCGGCCTCGTTTCGCCCGACCGGACCACCGTCCGGATCGTGGGGCGGGTCCCGGGCGATGGTGCCGTCCTCGCCCAGCGGCTGAAGCCGGTTCCCGAGGCCGTGGCCGCGATCCGGGCGGCCTACCCGACCTATCGCATTCACGCGCTCAACAACACGCTCGCGAACAACGAGATCAGCACGATGATCAACAGTGGCCTCGACGCGTCGCTGCGCCTGACGATCCCGCTGACGTTCCTCATCCTGCTGCTCGCGTTCGGGGCCGTCGTCGCGGCGGTGATCCCGCTCGTCCTCGGGGTGACGGCGCTCCTTGCGGCGTTCGGGATCCTCGGGCTGTACAGCCAGACCATCAGCCCCGTCAGCCCGTACGCGAGCCAGCTCGTCGTCCTGATCGGGCTTGCCGTCGCGGTCGACTACTCGCTGTTCATGGTCACCCGGTTTCGCGTCGAGCGACGCCACGGACGGGCCAAGCTCGATGCGATCCATGTCGCGAGCAACACGGCGGGTCGGGCGGTCTTCTTCTCGGGTCTGGCCGTGATGATCTCGATGGCCGGCCTCTTCCTGCTCGACGACTCGCTCTTCCGCTCGATGGCGGTCGGGACGATCGCGGTGATCCTCGTCGCCGTCGTCGGCTCGCTGACGTTCCTGCCGGCGGTGCTGGCGATTCTCGGCGACGGGGTGAACCGGTTACGGATGCCGTTCGTCGGGCGCGGGCGAGAGGAGGGGAGCGGCGTGTGGGCCAAGCTCGTGCGGGCGGTCATGCGTCGACCGATCCTCGCCGCCACGGCGGCCTCGCTCGCGCTCCTTGCGATCGCCTCGCCGGTCCTTCGTCTTCACATGGGCCAGGCCGACTTCACGGCCTTCCCGAACTCGCTCGACGGCGTCCAGGCGGTGAACCTGCTCAACGAGAAGTGGCCGGCCGGCTCCAATCTCGACCTGTCGGTCGTCGTAACCCGGGCGGACGAGGGCCCGACGAAGGCCGCCATCCAGAAGATGACCGATCAGGTCCTCACGATCCCCGGGTTGAGCGGACCGCCGACGACCCAGATCTCAGCCGACGGTCACGTCGCGTTCATCTCCTATCTGATGGCCGGCGGCAGCAACGACATCCGCAACCAGGACATCGTCCGGCAGGTCCGTTCGAGCGTCGTCCCGAGCGCCTTCGCGGGCGTGAGCGGCGTGCAGGCTCTCGTGACCGGCGACGCGGCGTACACCCTCGACGTCGTCGACTTCTACGCCCACGGGATGCCGCTCGTCATGGCATTCGTGCTGACGCTGTCGTTCCTGCTTCTGCTCGTCGCCTTCCGCTCGATCGTCATCCCGATCAAGGCGATCCTGCTGAACCTCCTCTCGACCGGGGCCGCCTTCGGCCTCCTCGTGGTGGTCTTCCAGGAGGGCTGGCTCGCCGACGTCATCGGCTTCAAGCCCGGGCCGATCGAGGGATTCATTCCGGTCTTCATCTTCACGATCCTGTTCGGTCTCTCGATGGACTACCACGTCTTCATCCTCACGCGGATCAAGGAGGCGCGGGACCGGGGGTTGCCGTCGAACGAGGCGGTCGCCCGCGGCATCGCGATCACTTCGGGAACGGTCACGAGCGCGGCGGCGATCATGGTCGTGGTGTTCGGCGTCTTCGTGACGCTCGAGCTGACGATCATCAAGCAGCTCGGGTTCGGGCTCGCGGTCGCGGTGTTCATCGATGCGACCGTGGTCCGATCGATCCTGCTGCCGGCGACGATGCGCCTCCTCGGCGACTGGAACTGGTGGCTGCCGTCATGGCTCGGTTGGCTCCCGCACGTGACGATCGAGGGGGACGTCGGCGAGGCCGACCAGGTGCCCGAGCGAGCTCCCGAGCCAGTGCCCGCGCGAGGCTGACCCGCTCGCGAGACGCCCCAGCCACGCCGCGCTCCCGGCAGGCGATCCTCCCCTCGGACATGCACGAGCGGTCATCCTGGATTACCGTCGCGGCATGCGCGGGCGTGAAGCCGATCGGAACCGAGCCGACGCCGCCGGTCTGATCGCCATCCAGGTCGACGGCATGAGCCGTCCGGCGTTCGAGGTGGCCCTCTCGCGAGGCGCGATGCCGGTTGTCGCAGGGCTCGTTCGATCGGGTGCCCTGACGCTCGACGACTGGACGCCGCTGCTCCCGCCGTGCACGCCCGCGAGCCAGGCGGGGATCCTCCACGGCAGGAACGACGGCATCCCGGGCTTCCGATGGTTCGAGAAGGAGACGCGGACCCTCCTCGTCGCGAACCATGCGAAGGACGCCGCGGAGATCGAGCGACGGCTTTCGGACGGTCGCGGCCTCCTCGCGAACGGCGGCGCGAGCATCGGCAATCTCCTGTCGGGGGACGCGACGTTCAGCCACCTGACGATGGCGACGATCGAGGACGGCGTCGAGCGGAAATCGCCGCCGGACGATGCCCGGTATCCCCTCGATCCGCTCTCATACCTGTTCATCGTGGTCGAGTCCGTCCAGGAGCTCGTGGCCGAGATCGTCCAGGCTCGACGGCAGCGTCGCGAGAACGTCCGTCCGCGAATGCGCCGGGGCTGGCGCTACGCGGTCGAGCGCGTGATCACGAACGTCCCGCTCCGGATCCTCTCGACGAAGCTCGTCATCCGCGAGATCCGCCAGGGCCGGCCGATCATCTACGTCGACTACACGGGCTACGACGAGATCTCTCACCACTGTGGACCCGGGCGGGAGGAGAGCCTCGGCGCCGCCGCCAAGATCGACCGGAGCATCGGCCGCATCGTCCGGGCGATGGAGGCCTCGCCACGCCGCTACCGCCTCGTCCTCCTGTCCGATCACGGCCAGTCGCTCGGAACGCCGTTCCGCCAGGGCTACGGGGTGACGCTCGAGCAGCTGATCGCCCGCTCGATGGGGGAGGGCGCCACGTATCACGGGGCCAGCGAGGCGATCGAGTACGACAACGGCATCACCCGGATGCTCGACCACCTGCTCGGGCGACGGATCGCCGCGGCCGTGGCCGGTCTCCTCGAGCGGCGACCGGGCGGGAACCATCATCGGGCCAGTCGGGTCCTCGACAGTCGGGGCGCACCCGTCGCGAGCCCGGCCGATGCGGAGGTCTCCGACGTCGTCATGTGCGCGTCAGGCAACCTCGGCCTCGTGTACCTCACGGCGCTGCCCGGCCTGGCCACGAAGGAGCAGATCGACGCTCGCTACCCGGGCCTCCTCGACGAGCTCGTCCGACATCCCGGGATCGAGTTCCTGGTCGTTCGGTCGGCCGACGGGCTCCGCGCGATCGGCCGCGACGGGATCCGCGATCTCGACCAGGGCCAGGTGACGGGCAAGGACCCCCTCGCCAAGCACGGCTCGCGGGGCATCGACGGCCTCTGCCGGATCGCGGGTTTTGCGAACTCCGGCGACATCATCGCCATCGGCCGGTTCGACCCCGACACCTCCGAGGTCGTGTCGTTCGAGGAGCTCGTCGGGTCGCATGGCGGCCTCGGCGGTCCGCAGGGTCAGCCGTTCATCGCGCACCCGGGCGATCTCGCCCTGAACGAGGGTCCGCTCGTCGGGGCTGCGGACGTCCACCGGCAGCTTCGCCGTTGGCTCGCTGACCTGGGTATCGCCGGCCGGGACGAGTAGCGGGCTCTGGGACCGGCGGCAGGCCGGCTGTTCGTGCCCGCCGGTCTCCTCAGGACGTCGGCGGAGCCATCACCCGAAGGCTGCCCGGCCGGACCGTGACGGTGACCGGGGTCCGGCCGATCACGCTGCCGTCCGCCTCGACGAGCTGGCGTGGATGTGCCTCGACCGTCACCTCGCGGGCGTGGGTCCGGAATACGCGGCCGTTCCCGGCATGGCCGAGCCGGCGCTGGATCAGCGCTTCCCAGCCGGCCCGCAGGCCCTCCAGCGGCCCCGAGGCGCGGGCGACGATCACGTCGAGCACGCCGTCGTCCGGGACGACCCGTCGCCGTGGCTCGACCACGGACCCGATCCGCCCGAAGTTCGCCACGAAGACCTGGGCGGCCGGCGTCTTCGTCTTCACCCCGTCGATCGTGATCTCGTACTTCACGTCGTGGAGCTTCCGGCCCGCCCGCAGCGCCGACGCCAGATAGGCGAGCTTGCCCCAACGGAGCTTCTGGGCGGCGTCGGTCGAATCCATCACCTGCGCGTCGAACCCGATCCCGCAGGCAACGGCGAAATCGCGATCCGCACCCTCGATCGAGACCCGGCCGAGATCGATCGTCCGCAATTCGCCTGTCAGGAGAACCTCGACGGCCTTCTCGAGGCGACGAGGAATGCCGAGGTTCGTCGCGAGCAGGTTGCCGGTGCCCTTCGGGATGATCCCGACGCCGACCTCGGTCTCGGCCAGGGCGTTCACCACCTGGAACACGGCACCATCTCCGCCGACCGCAACGACGATGTCGGCGCCGTCCTTCGCCGCGGCCGCCGCCTTGTGGCGCAGCGCCCGCTTGCGAGCGACCAGTGCGGCCTCGACCTCCCAGCCCGCCTGCTCGAGGAGCCGCTGGGTCTCCCGGACGGCAGGGCCGATCTTCCGGCCCTTCCGGCGCCGGCCGATGACGAGGGCGCGGGTCATGGCACGCGGCCGGAGGGCGGTGAGTGGTCTCGCGAGCGCTTGGCGCTCGCCCCCGGCCAGAAGCGGACGAGCGGTGGCGCGCGAAACGCCGCGATGCAGATCAGGACCCAGCTGGCGCCGGCGAGGAATCCGCCGATCACGTCCGTGAAGTAGTGATAGCCGAGGTAGATCCGACTGATGCCGATCACGACACAGAGGATGATCGCGAGGGTCGTGGCGATGAGACCGGCGCGGCGTCCGCGGATCGACCAGACGATCACCGCGAGCGCGAGATAGAACGCAACCGAGTTCATCGTGTGGCCGCTCGGGAAGCTGTAGTCGGGAAGGACGTTCGCCCAGGGAAGCTGGGGCCGGGCCCGCTGGAAGAAGAGCTTCATCAGGCCGTTGAGGAGGAGGCTTCCGCCGCTCGAGGCCGCGAGGAACAGCGCGGCCCCGGGGCGGTGAAGGCGGACAAGGACGACGACCGCGATGACGAAGAGCGGGGGGATCACGAGGTTCGAGCCCGCCGTCGTCGCGGCGTTCATCAGAAAATCCATGAAGGGGGAGGCGAGAGCGTGGAGGAATGGGGTCGCGACCGTATCGAGCGCGAAGACCTCCTGGTCGCGGACTCCCTCGGCGATCGAGCCGAACAGGATCAGGCATGCGGCCAGTCCGACGAAGCCCGCGAGGATCGTCAGCGAAGCCGCGGGCGCCGACGCTCCCTTTCGCGCGGGCAGCGGGCCGGCGCTCGACGGGTCGGCCGGCAGGCGCGGTTCATCGCCGGTCTTGGGTGTCATCGAATGCGGTCGGGTCGCCGCGAGGTGGCCCCGGAACGGTTCGTCCGCATGGCTGCGCGCGTCACGGCCGACGATGATCCACCCGGTCGGCGGAGTCGTGCGGGTGCTCGTGGGTGAAAAGCGCGTAGATAGCGAGGACGCCGGCGCCGCCGAAGACGGAGGCGATCACGTCGCTCGGGTAATGCGCGCTGAGTGCCACTCGCGAGAACCCGACCAGGACGACATCGACGATCACCGCGATCACGACAAGGAGCGCAACGGCGCGTGGCGTCCGATCGCTCCGGAAGATGCGGATGGCGATGATCCCGAAGATCGTGAGCGCTTCGAGGACGTGCCCGGACGGAAAGCTGTAGACGACCCCGGGGATGTTCGGGTCCGTGCCGGAGGGTCGGGGCCGAGCCACGAGCTGCTTGACCCCTTCGCTGCCCGCGGTGACCGCGATCAGCACCAGCGCGACGAGGATCGCCTCGCGGTGATGCTTCGTGAGGAACAGGTATCCAACCAGCCCGACCCCGATGACGATCAGGGGGATGTTCGCCGACTCGGAGATCACTCGCCAGATCGGCGCATATCCCTGCCAGGACCGAGCCGCATCGAGGAGCGGCTGATCGAACCCGAAGACCGTGTGGTTCAGGAGCATCACGGTCATCGCGAGGAACACGCCGAGGCCGATCAGGGCGACGAGCAGCCACGCGATCTGGTGCCGGTCGATGCCGGTCGAGCTCATGGCAGGGCGCTCCTCGGTAGCCTCGTTGTCGCGGCGGCTGGTCGTTTCGGTGGTCATGTCGGCCAACGATCTCCACGTAATGTTTGAAGGTCACGTGTCCGGCGCCCCCGGGCGTTGCAATCCCGATCCAGCCAAGGGGGACGCAGCGCCTCACGCCCCTCCGCGACATGAAAACGCGCCATCTGCTCGGTAAACCGTGCAAATGACGCAGTCGAAGAATGCGCGCCCGGTCCGCTCATTGGCATCTCGGCCGCGACGCACGCGTTGCAGCGGCCTCGCGATCGATCAACACTCGCACAGTGCGTCGCTGATCGACGCCGCGTGCAGGTATCTGGGGTATCCTCTCGGCTCGCTGGGCCGGTAGCTCAATGGCAGAGCAACTGACTCTTAATCAGTTGGTTGGGAGTTCGAGTCTCCCCCGGCTCACCAGCACTCCGTTCGTGCTCAGACCGACCAGATATCGAATCTGGCCGCCCGCTTAGCCTGGCCTCCAGTGGGCACCCAACAGATGATTAGCCATGTCGGCTCGTGGAATCACGGTCCCTCGAACACCGCGATCCCACCCACGAGGACGACATGCCACCAACAACCGTCATCACCCCGGTCATTGACGACCTTGCGCCCGACACGGACCGATTCGGCCGCAGCCTCAGTTCCGAGGGCAAGAGCCCCAAAACGGTCGACTCATACCTGGAG
>DATAQF010000280.1:0-4217 GCA_036264795.1 Candidatus Limnocylindrales bacterium
CGACGGTCAGGGCCGCGTCCTCCTTCCGAGCTATCTCCGGGAGATGGCCGGACTCGAGGCCGAGGCCGTCGTCGTCGGGACCCGCGACCACGCGGAGATCTGGGCGCCGGCGCGTTGGGATGTCTATCGCCGTGGCCTCGAAGACCCGGCCGCGCTCGCCGAAGCCATCGGAGGCCTCGGCATCTGAGGACGACCGCTCGGCGGCCATGCCGTCGGGCGCACCACATGCGTTTCCAGGATCCGCTCGGGATCCGGTCGTCAACGGTGGAGGAGAGATGAAGGAAGAGCACCTGCCGGTGCTGATGGACGAGGTCATGTCGATGCTCGCGCCGGCTTCCGGCAGCCTTCAGATCGACGCCACCGCTGGCGGCGGTGGGCACACCGAGCGGATCCTGGAGGCGACCGACCCTGATGGCCGCCTCCTCGGTCTTGACGCCGATGGGGCGGCCATCGCCAGAGTCGATGCTCGCCTCCGTCCGCGCTTCGGCGACCGTCTCGTGCTCCGTCAGTCCAACTTCCGGGAGCTGAGAACGGTCGCGCCCGATGCCTGGTTCCCCGCGGTCGATGGGCTCCTCTTCGACCTCGGGCTCTCCGGCTTCCAGCTCGCCGATGCGGATCGAGGATTCGCGTTCCGGACCGGCGGACCCCTGGACATGCGGTTCGATCCGACGCGCGGTATCCCGGCGTCCGAGCTGCTGGCGACGCTCGACGCGCGCGAGCTCGCGGCGCTGTTCAAGCGCTACGGCGAGGAGCCGCAGGCCGGCCGAATCGCCCGGGCGATCGTCGCGACCCGTGCGACCGAACCGATCCAGACCGCCGAGGAGCTGGCCGCGCTCGTCGAGCGGATCGCCCCCGGCAATCCGCGGGTCCGACGCCGAATCCATCCGGCCACGAGGGTCTTCCAGGCGCTCCGGATCGCCGTGAACGCCGAGCTCGACGCCCTGGAGGAGGGTCTGGCGGCGGCCGTCGACCTGCTCCGGCCGGGCGGCCGGCTCGTCGTGCTCAGCTACCACTCGCTCGAGGACCGGATCGTCAAGCGCTTCTTCGCCGCCGAGCGCCGAGGGTGTGTCTGCCCCCCGGAGCTGCCGGTCTGCGTCTGCGGCAAGAACCCCCGGCTGCGCCTCGTGACGCGGCCGTCCCTGACCCCGACCGACGCGGAGATCGCCACCAACCCACGCGCCCGGAGCGCGCGCCTGCGGGCCGCCGAGCGCCTCGCCGCCTGAGCCGAACCGCCACCAACCGGAGCGAGAGGAAAGGAGTCACCGTGAGCAAGCGCCATCAGTCCAGCCGCCGCCGATCCTACGGTCGCCGCCAGCACGAGCTCCACGAGCGCGAAGTGCGGCATCACATGCCGACCGCGGAAGAGCTCGAGCTCGACGGCTTCGGTGGCCCTGCCCAGGCCGATCCGCTCGCCTTCCTCGACCCGCGCACGCCCCGGCTGCGCTTCGCGCTCGGCGACTGAGGATGGCCGTTTACTCCGGAGCCCGGCCCCAGTCTGCGTTCCTGCCTCGTCGGTCGCGTGTCGTCGAGGCGCCGACGCTCCCGCGCCGGCGCCTCCGTGGCGCGGTTCGGGCAAAGCGCCGCACGAATCGCGTCGGCCTCGTGCTCGGCGGGATCGTCGTCGCCTTTCTGCTCGCCTTCTTCTCCCTCGCCCAGACGGTCCGCGTCTCGGCGACGGGCTATGACGTCGAGCGGTTGAGCGCCGAGCAGGCGACGCTGCTGACGCGCAAGCAGGAGCTGCTGACGGACCTGAACCGCCTCGGCCAGGAGCCCGCCGTCCGGAAGATGGCGATCGATGCCGGGCTGAGTCAGCTGCCTCCGGCCCTCGTCGTCTCCGGCAACTGATCGGCCGAGAATCACGATGGGTCGGACCGATTCGCGGCGGCGCTCGCTCTTCCTCCTGATCGTCTTCGCCGTCGTCGGCGCGGCGCTCCTCGCCCGGCTTGCGTACTGGCAGGTCGGTCAGCGGGATCGGCTCGCCGGTGAGGCGTTCTCGCAGACGACGATGCGGGAGACGTCGCCGAGCCGCCGAGGCGACGTCTTCGATCGATCCGGCGTCGTCGTGCTCGCGACGACGATCGAGCGCGAGCGGCTGGTCGCGACGCCGTCGCAGCTCGCGCCGGCGCGCCGCGCAGAGGTGGCTTCGGCCCTCGTGACGCTGCTCGGGCTGCAGGGCAACGACGCCACCCAGCTTGTCCAGAACGAGACCTCGGATCGCCAATACGTGATCCTCGCGCACGGCCTCGACACGCGAACCGCCGATCGAATCCGATCCGCGATCGACGACGGGCGAGTCGCCGCGGTCGGGCTGGAGCCCGAGCCGGTCCGGGTCTATCCGCAGCCGGGTGGCGGCCCGAACACGACGCTGGCCGCGAAGGTCCTCGGCTTCGTGAACCGCGACGGGATCGGACAGTACGGGGTCGAGCAGTTCTACCAGGCGCAGCTCGCCGGCCGGCCGAAGGTCCTCCAGGCGCGTCGCGACGTTGCATCCCGGGCGATCCCGGACACCGCGATCGTCCAGGATCCGGGTGCGCCTGGAGCGGACATCCGCCTGACGCTCGACGCCGGCCTTCAGCTGGCCGTCGAGCAGGAGATCCTGGCGGCCTGGGCCGCCGACCGTGCGAAGTCCGTGTCCGCGGTCGTGATGGATCCCTACAGCGGCGAGATCCTCGCCGAGGCGTCCTACCCGTCCTACGACGGCAACGACTATGCGGCGACGGCCGCCCACGACCCGTCGCGCTTCGTCGATCCGGTCGTCAGCTCGGTCTACGAGCCGGGATCCGTCTTCAAGATGCTGACCGTCATCGCCGCGATGGAGAAGGGCAAGGTCACGACCCAGACGATGATCAAGGACACGGGCATGCTGCGGCTCGACCACGGCCAGGCCAAGGTTGACGACGCGGACCACAAGGCGATGGGCTGGATGAAGTTCGAGGACGCGATCGCCTACTCGCGGAACGTCGTCGCGGCGAAGGTGGCGATCGGGCTGGATCCGAACCTCCAGACCGCTTCGGGCCTGCTCCATGCGACGTGGCTTCGCCTCGGGTTCGGCAGGCCGACGGGCGTGGACCTGTCCGGCGAGGTCGGCGGCCTCGTCCGCGATCCGGCGATCCACGCCTGGCAGCAGATCGACCTCGCCAATGGCGCCTTCGGTCAGGGCGTGGCCGTCACCCCGCTCCAGCTCGCGACGGCCTACTCCGCGATGGTCAACGGCGGCACGCTCGTCCAGCCCCACATCGTCAAGGCGGTCGGCTCTGCCGATCAGGCGGTCCAGCCGCGCGGGCAGGTGATCTCGGGCGACCTGTCGAAGACGCTGATCGGGATGATGAATCACGTCGTCTCGACGGTCCCGTTCTACCGCGATCGAACGCTCATCAAGGGCTTCGACGTCGGCGGCAAGACCGGAACCGCACAGATCTGGGACACGACCCTGAACCACGGTCGCGGCGCCTGGAAGCGCAACATCTTCAACTACTCGTTCATCGGATACGTCGCCCGCCAGACCGGCAAGCCGGACCTCGTCGTCGGCATCCGGATCGAGGAGGGGACGCCGACCGTGGCCAAGGTCGGCCAGCTGGAGATGCCGGTGATGTCGTTCGAGCTGTTCCGGCGGATCGCCCATGACGCGATCACCACCCCCGGGCTCCTCCAGGAGCGGACCGACGCCACCCTCCCGACGACCGCCGAACGGTGACGGCCTCCTATGCGACACTCCCTCGCGTGACCGATCCCCGATCCACGGCTCCCGCCGGCGAGGGAGGGGCCGACCGGGGGCTCTCGGCAGACGAGCTCGTCGCTCTGACCGGCGGCCGGCTCATGACGCGCTCGGACCGGCCGGTCCTCGGCGCCGCCGTCGACTCGCGCCTCGTCGTTCCCGGCAACCTGTTCGTCGCGCTGGCGGGGGAGCGGACCGATGGGCACCGGTTCGTCGGCGCGGCCCTGGACGCGGGCGCTGCCGCGCTGCTCGTCGCCGAGGCGCCGGACCCGTCCGTCCTCGCGGGGCGGGATGCGAGCGTCCTCCTCCTCGCCGACCCGCTCCGCGGCCTGCAGGCGATCGCGACCGCATGGCGGACGCGATTCGATCCTCTGGTGGTCGGCGTCACCGGCTCGATCGCCAAGACCTCGACGAAGGAAGCGGTCGCCGCGGTTCTCGCGATGGCGATGCCGACGCTCCGGAACGAGGGGAACCTGAACAACGAGATCGGCCTCCCGCTGAC
>DATAQF010000287.1:0-2239 GCA_036264795.1 Candidatus Limnocylindrales bacterium
GCCGCCCTGGTCGCGGAGTATGGGATCGCGACCTTCGCACGCCGCGGCGAGAACCGCGAGACCTACTACGCGCATCTCAACGACGTCGCCGACACCCGACCGCAGATCACGATGGACGACGGCTGCGATCTCGTCTCGCTCCTCCACAGGGAGCGACCGGACCAGGTGAAGGAAGTCCTCGCCGGGACCGAAGAGACGACGACCGGGGTGATCCGGCTGAAGGCGATGGCGGCGGACAAGGCGCTCGGGTTCCCGGTCGTGGCCGTCAACGAGGCGCTGACGAAGCACCTGTTCGACAACCGCTACGGGACCGGCCAGTCGACGATCGACGGGATCCTCCGGGCGACGAACATCCTCCTCGCGGGACGCAATGTCGTCGTCGCCGGCTACGGCTGGGTCGGCAAGGGGATCGCCTCGCGGATGGACGGCCTGGGCGCCCACGTGGCCGTGATCGAGGTCGATCCCGTCCGCGCCCTCGAGGCGCTGATGGACGGCTACCAGGTCATGACCGCCGGCGAGGCCGCCCCATGGGGCCAGCTGTTCGTGACGGCGACCGGCAACGTGAACGTCTTCCGGCGCGAGCACTTCGCGGCGATGCAGGACGGGGCGATCATGGCCAACTCCGGCCACTTCGACGCCGAGCTCGATCTCAAGGCGCTCCGCGAGATGGCCGAGGGCCACGTCCGCGACGTCCGCGACAACGTCCAGGAGTTCGACGTCGGCGGCAAGCGGATCCACCTCATCGCCGAGGGTCGCCTCGTGAACCTGGGTGCGGCCGAGGGTCATCCGGCCGCGGTCATGGACATGAGCTTCGCGAACCAGGCGCTGTCGGCGGAGTACGTCGCTCGTCACCACGCCGAGCTCACGCCGCAGGTCTACGTCGTGCCCGAGGCGATCGACGCCGAGGTGGCGCGGCTCAAGCTCGCCGCGCTCGGGATCACGCTCGACGGGATGACGGCCGAGCAGCTGGACTACGTCAGCTCGTGGCAGCACGGGACCTGACGGACGCGGAGCCCAGAGTTGCCCCGTTCGGGTCCTGGGAGTCGCCGTTCCCGATCGACCTGCTGACGCGGGGCACCGTTGCGCTCGCGGAGGTCCAGGTCCACGACGGCGTCGGCTACTGGCTGGAGGGGCGACCGGACGAGCAGGGCCGCCAGGTCCTCGTGCGGCGCGGCGTCGACGGCGAGGAGGTTCGCCTCAGCCCGGACGGGTTCAATGTGCGGACGCGGGTCCACGAGTACGGCGGCGGTGCCTATGCCGTCGACGGTGAGCTCGTCGTCGTGTCCGACTTCACGACCGGCCGTCTCCACCGCGTGACGGCGCCCGGCCAGCTCGCGCCGATCACGCCCGAGGGCCGGGCGTGGCGATTCGCCGACCTGTCGATCGATCGGTTCCGCAACCGGATCCTCGCGATTCGAGAGGATCACGAGCCGGACACGCTGGCCCGTCACGGTGAGGCGGAGAATGCCGTCGTCGCGATCGACCTGGCGTCCGGCGAGGTCAGCGTGCTCGTCGACGGCTCGGATTTCTTCTCGTCGCCGCGGCAGTCGCCCGACGGCCGCCGCATGGCCTGGCTTCGGTGGAACCATCCGAACATGCCGTGGGATGGAACGGAGCTCGTGGTGGCCGACCTCGATCCGGCAGGCCGGCCGTCGCCGCCGCGGGTCGTGGCCGGCAGCGCCACCGACTGGATCGCCCAGCCGCGCTGGTCCCCGCAGGGCGTGCTCCACTTCGCGGCCGAGCCGGACGGGTGGATGAACCTGTTCCGTCTCGCGGACGGTGACCGGGTCGAGCGGGCCACACCCCAGATGGAGGCCGAGTTCGCCTTCCCGGACTGGGCCTTCGGGATCGCCAACTACGCGTTCGAGGCGGACGGCTCGATCGTGGCCGTGGGTCGCGCGGCCGGGCGCGACAGCCTGTACCGGTTCGTGGTCGACCGTGAGCCGACCCGTCTCGACGTGCCGTGGACGGAGATGAGCTACCTCGCCGTCGACGGAGGAAGGGTCCTCTTCCGGGCCGCGAGCCCCGTTCAACCGTGGGCGATCGTCGAGCTCGATATCGAGACGGCGTCACATCGCCCCATCCGCCCCTCCTCGTCGACGGTCTTCGAGCCGGCAGAGATCTCTCCCGGTCGCCTCGTCGAGTTCCCCACGACGGGCGCCCGAACGAGCTTCGGGCTCTGCTACGCGCCGCACAATCGCCGGTTCCGGGGCCCTGACGGCCAGCCGCCGCCGCTGAT
>DATAQF010000294.1:0-2072 GCA_036264795.1 Candidatus Limnocylindrales bacterium
CGAACGGAGTACGAGGGCGACTGCCTCCGGCGCGGCGAACACGCTCATTCCCGGAGTCTCGCAGCCAACGCGGCGAGGTCAATGGCGGTGGACACTATGTCTGTGTGGTCACGGTCATCAGACGATCTCATGACTGGCAGCAGATTTCACCGGAACGACTCAGCCGGTCGAATGTGGACGCCTGACTGATCCGGGATATCGTTGCGGCCGCATGGTCGTCTCGTCCCCCACCCGCGCGCTGAGCTCCCCAGGTCGGCCGCTGAGGCGCGCGGTCCGTCTCCTCCTTGTGCTCGGCCTCGGCTCGATCCTCGGCTGCGCGACGATCACGCCCCTCGCGACCACGCCACCCGGATCCACGAGACCGTCGGCGAGCATCCCGAGCGGACCCGATCCGGTCATCGCGGCCGCAGGCGACATCGCGTGCGACCCGTCGGTGGACAGCGGCGCCCCGGCGCGCTGCGACCAGGCCGCAACCGCTGCCCAGGTCCTGGCCCTGAAGCCCGATGCCGTGATCGCGCTCGGCGACCAGCAATACGAGAGCAACACGGCCGCGGCCTACGTGTCGGTCTTTGACAAGAGCTGGGGCCAGTTCAAGGACCTGATCCATCCGACGATCGGCAACCACGAGTACCTGACCCACGACGCCACGGGCTATTTCGGCTACTTCGGAGGCGCGGCCGGCGACCCGACGAAGGGCTACTACAGCTGGAATCTCGGGGCGTGGCACATGATCGCGCTCAACTCGGAATGCAGCCATGTCGGCGGGTGTCGAAGCGGCTCCGCGCAGGAGACATGGCTGCAGGCCGACCTCGCGGCAAACCCGACGGCCTGCACGCTGGTCACATGGCATGAGCCGCGCTGGTCGTCCGGTGAGCACGGGAATGCCACGCAGATGGACGCGATCTGGCGCGATCTCGTCGACGCTCATGTCGACGTGGTCCTGACAGGCCACAACCACGACTACGAGCGGTTCCCCGCGCTCGACGCGTCCGGCAACCCGAACCCATCGGGTGTTCAGGAGTTCGTCGTCGGAACGGGCGGCAAGAACCACTACCCGTTCAAGGCGCCCGCGATCGCCGGCGAGATCCGCGACGACACATCCTTCGGGATCCTGAAGATGACGCTCCACCAGACCGGCTACGACTGGCAATTCCTGCCGGCGCCCGGCTACAGGTTCACCGACTCGGGCTCGATGGCCTGCCGCTGAGGCGTCCGGGCCTGGACGAGCCGGGCCGCCGGTTCAGGCGACGAGACGAAGCAGCTCGCCGGTGGCGGCGATCGCCTCGGGGGTCGCGACGATCGGGTTGTTGAACGTGAACCCGGTGAACCCGGCGTCGATGTACGGCCGAAGGGCGTCGGCTGCCTGCTCCGGGCTTCCCACCTGGACCAGCGCCCGTCGCTCGGGCGGGAGCATCTCGAGCAACTTGGCGCCCGCCTCGGGGCTCGAGGCGACGAGGACCGGAGTCGCGATCGTGCGTTCGATCGTCGCGGGGTCCCGGCCGATCTCCTCGCAATAGCGCTCGAGCACCTCGGTCTTGTGCCGGAGCGTCTCCAGGCCGAGCGGAAACCAGTGGGTCAGGTCGGCGTGCTTCGCCGCGATCCGGAGCGTCCGCTGCTCCCCTCCCCCGCCGATGAGGATCCGCGGCCCGCCGGGCTGGATGGGACGCGGCACGTTGAGCGCGTTCACGATGCGGTAGTGCCGGCCCGCGAAGCTCGGCCGGTCCTCCGTGAACATCGCCCGGATGATCGTCAGCGCCTCATCCAGGCGATCCATTCGCTCGCCGACGCGCGGGAACTCGAAGCCGTAGCCCTCGTGCTCGTCCTCGTTCCACGCAGCGCCGATGCCGAGTAGGGCCCGTCCGACGGACAGCGTGTCGAGGGTCGTGATCGTCTTCGCGAGGAGGGCCGGGTTGCGATACGTGACGCCGGTTACGAGAGCACCTAGCTGGACCCGGCTCGTCCGCTGGCTGAGCGCGCCCAGGGTCGAATAGGCCTCGAGCATCGGCTCCGTCTCGGGCCCGATGCCGACGATCTGGTAGAAGTGATCCATGACCGTCACGAGGCTGAATCCC
>DATAQF010000308.1:0-2597 GCA_036264795.1 Candidatus Limnocylindrales bacterium
GCCGATGTAGGCGATGCGACCGCTGCCGGCTGCCTTGATCGGGGCGCCACAACCGCTGGGCGCGACGATATCGATTCCCTGGTGGAAGTGGGCGCAGCTGCCGAGCGGCGGCTCGTACGGGACGCCCGTGCAGCCGAAGTCCTGCGTGACGGTTCCGACGAGCGGCCACCCCAGCGTCCCGTTGTAGGAGGACGGGATGTTGCCGAGCTGATACTGCTGAGCGACCAGGCTCATGATCCTGCTCGACAGCGCCTTTCGCGCCGCGGACGCCGTCGCGATCGCCTTGGCGAGGTTCTTCTTGTTCGCAGCCAGCTTCGCGAACGCGGCCTTCTGGATCGCCAGGGCCCTCTGCGTCGCCGCCTCGAGCCGCTTGAGCTCGGCCTGGGCGGCCTTGAGCTCCGCGAGCCCGGCGTCCAGCTTGACCTTCTGATCGGCGACATCGAGCCGGAGCTGATCGGTCGCGGTACGGGTCTGGTCGACGGTCTGGTGGAGGGCCGCGAGGGTCTCCTGGTCCCGGGCGATCTGCTGGGCGAGCGCCTTGTCCTGCTCGCCGACGTCGACGACCCGGCTGACGTCGGACAGGACGTCGGTGAACGATGCCCCGGACAGGAACGTCTCGAGCATCGAGGTCCGATCGGTGTCATAGGCGACGCGGAGACGTTCGGCGAGGAGGGCCTTGCGGTCGTCGAGCTGCCACTGCTTGTGGATCTCGTCGAGGCGGATCTGGAGGAGCTGGGCGTCCAGGTCGGCGAGCTTGTTGACGAGCTCGACGTAGTGCTGCTTGACGGCGTCGATCTTCACGACCATCGAGCCGATGTTCGTGCGGACGGTCGCGAGGTCGGCGTTGATGCCGCCGAGCTCCCGCTTGGTCGAGGCGATCTGGCTGCTCAGCTCGCTCTGGAGCGAGTTGATCTGGGCGACCTGCGCCTTCTGCGCCGCAAGCTGCTGATTGAGCGCGGCCTGGCGAGCGCGGGCGTCGGACAGCTCATCGGCCCCGACCGGGGACGCGGCCGAGCCGATCAGCCCCATGAGGAGCGGGACGGCAAGCAGCAGGGACAGTCCACGACCGCGGCCGATTCGCCGGCCGGGTCGATTCGATCGTGACGGGCTGTCTGGTGCCTTGTGCGCGCTGGGGCGCATCACAGGGGCGTCGTCATCAAGCGAGCAAACTCCGTTGTTCGCGTCTGCAGGTCAGCTGCGCGGCGCGGGTGGCGGCTACACTCGCCGATCCATCCGCCCCGAATGGGCACCCCTCGAGACGACGGCCGGCTTTCGGCATCATACCGCGGGAGTCCAGAGTAGGCGGCCGGGCCCTTCGAAGACCACCCTACGATGGTCCCGGCCTGGGTACGCAATCCATCGCAGATGCGTGACATTCGTGCGTGGGCTCGGTCGGATCGGCCCGTCGACAGCCCCGAATCAGCTCGGGATGACGATTCCCCAGAGGGCGCCGAAGATGAGGAACGGCCCGAACGGGATATAGGTCCGCCGCCCGATTCGCCTCGCGCCGAGCAGGACCACGAGCACGACACCGGCGACGATCAGTCCGGCGAGCATGCCGCTGAAGGCCCGCGGAAAGCCCGTCATCAGCCCGACCCCGATGAGCAGCTTGACGTCGCCCAGCCCGAACGCGCCGGCTCCGAACGGGATCGATGCGGCGTAGAGGCCGATCGGGACGATCGTCGCCACGAGCAGCGCCGGCACGAGCTCCGAGCCGACGAGCGGGTTGTGACCGGTCACGTCGAGCAGGAGAGCGAGCGGGATGATCGGAAGGGTCAGCTCGTCCGGCAGGAGCCGCTGGTCGAGGTCGATCGCAAACCCCACGACCAGGGACGCGAACCAGGCCCCGAAGAGGATCTGGACGATCGGTTCCGCGGCAGCGAACCGGTCGGCGAGCAGCCCGAATGCAAAGGCGCCCATGAGCGCCGAGACGGCGGTGCGCCAGTCGACCGGTCGGCCGGCGGGATGCTCCTCGTCGTGCTCGGGCCAGCGGACCGCGAGACGATCGGCGGCGACGCCGAACAGCGCGCCGCCGACCGCAAGAACGACGACGAAGAGGTTCAGCCCCTGGCTCCGGCCTTTGCCCCGGCCATCGCCAGCTCGACGAGCGTCGCGTGGGTCACGCCCGTCGCACCGCGCGGCGCATAGGGCATCGACTTCCGGAAGTAGCCCGTCCCGCCGACGTCGAGGTGGGCCCACGGCACGGTCCGGAACTCGCGCAGAAAGAGGCCGCTCTTCACGAGCGAGCCTTCCGCGGAGCCCGAGTTCTGGAGATCGCCATACCAGCTCTCCATGTCCTGGACGTAGTCGTCGACGAGGGGGATCTGCCAATAGCGCTCGGCGGCCCGGTCGCCCGCGGCCGACACCTCGTCATACCAGGGCTGCGGCGTCCCGAACGCGCCCGTGACCAGGTGCCCGAACGCGCGCGACACGGCGCCGGTCAGCGTGGCGACGTCGACGAGATGGGTGGCGCCGAGCCGCTCCGCGTAGGTCATCGCATCGCCGAGGATGAGGCGCCCCTCGGCGTCCGTGTTCGTGATGTCCAGCATCTTGCCGTTCAGCGCGCGGACGATGTCGCCGGGGCGGGTCGAATGGGG
>DATAQF010000313.1:0-5571 GCA_036264795.1 Candidatus Limnocylindrales bacterium
CCCTCGTGGCCGACGGTCAGGCCGAGCTCGACGCGGCGGTCAAGGCCGGGACGATGACCCAGGCCCAGGCCGACGCCGAGAAGGCGAACCTGACGCAGCGGGCGACCGACCAGGCCAACGGCAGCTTCGATGGCGGCGGCCACTGACCCTCAGATCCCTACTCGGCTTCACCGTTCCCGGGCCGGCCGCGCGTCGCGCGGCCGGCCCCCTCCCTTCTCTTCCTCATCCCTGTCGCGCGCAAGATAGTCGGAGCCGGAGACCGGCAGTACCGTGGGCGTTTCACGGTGACGCATCTGCCGGTTGCGGCGTTCGGAGGCTCCATGGACTACCTACGCTCGGTCCAGGCATTTCGACCCGAGCATCGGCACGACGACGGAAGCTCGTGGCCGATGCACCCCGTCGCGCACGACTCCGCCGATGTGGACACGGAGCGGACGTGGCAGCGAGGCACGATCCTGCAGTGCGCGAAATGCGACGAGAGCATCATCGTCGCGGATCCCGCGAACGAGCAGGGTCCCCAGCGCCGAGGCTGATCTCCCCGGCGCGCGCCTCCTCAGGAGCGTGGCGCTCCCGTCAGCGCCAGCTCCACGACGATCGCCAGGCCCGGCTGCGGCGCCTTTCGCTTCTCGCCCGGGACCGGCAGCGGTTCCTCCACGGATCGCTCCAGCATCACGCCGGCGTCACGACCCTTGAACACCAGCGTCGCGAGCGAGTTCCCGAAATGTGGGCCGGTCGGGTGGTGCCAGCGAATCGGCAGCGGCGGCACACCGGCCCGCGCCGCAAGCCGACGCGTGATCCGTTCGACCGCGTGGTTCCAGCCGATGCGGAACACCCCGCGCATGAGCCGCGGGATCGTGTTGTTGAGCGGCGAGCACGTGATCTGGTAGACCCGCGAGGCCATCGCTTCCGGGTACTCGGCTTCGGACACGTAGCTGTGATGGACGTCGCCCGATACGACGGAGATCGTGGCCGGTGGCGGCACGCCGCCACTCCCCCGGCCGACACGCTCGAACAGCTGGGCAAGGCGGTCGAACGATGCGCGGAATGCCGCCCAGTGCTCGAGGTCGACGGCCCGCCGCAGCCACTCCCCGAAGCGCGCGAGGATCGGCCCGCCCGCGCCGGCGCTGAGCGCCTCGTCCCACGACTCGAGATCGTGGAGCGCCCTGGGAAGGAGCCACGGCACCGAGGTCCCGACGACGAGATGGTCGTACGAGCCGTCCTCCGCCTGCTGCTCGATCCACCGGAACTCGCGATCGCTGATCATCGATCGGCGGCCGTCCGCGAGGATCCGACCGCAACGTGAGTCGATCACGATGAGCCGCACGCCGCCGAGATCGCGGCGGTACGACCACATCGTGCCCTTGGCCCCGTCGGCCTCCCGATCGGCATTCTGGGCGAACGCGCGCAGGACCAGCTCGCCGTCCGGACGGGTCCGAACCGCCTGATAGGTCTCGTTCGCCTTCAACGCCGCCGGGGAGAGGTTCCCGAGGTGCTGGTAGATCCAGTACGACATGAGCGCCCCGGTGATCCGCTCGCCCCACCATTCGGTCGCCTGCATGTCCCGCCGCCAGGCGTCGGAGGTGTTCCAGTCGTCACGCACGTCGTGGTCGTCGAACATCATCGCGGTCGGCAGGGTCGACAGAAGCCACCGGACGTGCGGAGTCCGCCACGACTCGCGGTAGAGCCGGGTGTACTCCTCGAAATCCGCGACCTCGAGGCCGGGTGGCTGGGAGACGTCGCGTCGGCTCCGGATCCAGTCCCGCACGGGTTCCGATGTCTCATCGGCATAGACCTGGTCGCCGACCATCAGGAACAGGTCCGGCCATTCCTCGTGGGCCTGGCTGGCCATCCGGATCGCGTAGGCGTTCAGGACGTCCGGCTGGGATCGATCCTCCGCTTCCAACGCCTCATGGCAGGAGCCGAACACGAGACGAACCTCGCGCCTGACATCCAGGGTCCGGATCCGGCTCGGCGGCATCGCCCGTTCGGCCGTCGGCCACACGGGATTGGGGTCCGCGTCGAGCCGAACCTCGTACGGCGTGGAGGATCCGGGCGCGAGGCCTTCGACGACGACCAGCGCGTAGTGGTGGCCTGCGACCGCGAAGGTCGTCTCGGTCCCGATCGCCTCGCCCGCCCGCACCTCGACGGTGCACGGCGCGTCGGTCTCGACCCAGATCGTCGCGTCGCGTTCGCCGACATACCGCAGGAGTGGCCCCAGGACCAGGTTCGCCATCGATGCAGGATGCGCGGTCAGGCGGCTTCGGCGGGCGCCGTGCTGTCGCGGAGGCGGCGCTCCTGCTCGACCTGCAGGCGAAGCCGGTACAGCGTCTCCCACTCGTCATAAGCCGCGTCCAGGGTCGTCAGGAGCTGGTCGATCGGCTCGAAGTCTCTCGGCGAGACCTTCGGCTGGCGATCGATCTCGCGAAGGCGATCCTCGACCTGTTGCGACTCCATCGTGGAGGTCAGGTAGGCCTCGGCGAACGCAACGCGTCGCGCGACGGCAGCCCGGGCGACGGAGACGAGATCGGCCCGACCGAGGATCGCGACATCCGAGGGGTAGACGAGGATGTCCAGATCATCCGCCTCGAACTCGGCGAGGTTCTTCGGAATCGAGCCCTCGACCTTCCTTCCGCCGACCGAAGCGATGAGCCAGACGGGGAGCCTCAGGTACGACGCGGCGCGCTTCCGCTTGACCGGGAGACCGGCCTTGACGAGCGCCGCCTCGAGCTCCCCCGCGACTTCCTCGTACCGACCGGCCTTGACGATCATCGGGATATGGGTGCTCTCCCAGCCACGCTGGAGGCTTCGGATCTTGCGGGCCAGGCTCCAGATCGCAAGGAAGATGATCGTGATCGCGTACGTCGCCGCGTACGGGTAGCCACGGAGCGCCTCGGTGAACCGGTCCCGCCCGACGGGTCGCGCCTTCGGCTCGACGAAGCTGACCGTGGCGAGCCCGATCGCGAGCGGCAGGAAGATCGCGAGCAGGAGCATGCCCGCCCGGAGCAACGTCGTCGGAAGCAGGTCGGTTCTCGGAATGGCCGCGATGAAGAAGCTGCCGATCGCCGGAACGACGACTCCCGCGAGCGCGGCAACCCACGCCAACGAACCGAGCGTGATGAACGACAGCAGCGACCGCGTCGACTGTGGAACGCGTCCAAACAGGAGGATCGTCCCCCACGCGATCGTCATCGTCGCGGCGGCGCCGATCATGCGCCCGAAGAACGTCAGGAGTGCGCTGAAGATGACCATCGGCTGCGGGTCGCCTCATGCTGTGATGGACGCCCGCCCCCGAGGGCTCTGGGCCCGCTCGGATGTCCTGGCGCACGGTGCCACGCCCGACCAGCACGCGGCATTCCGCGCAACGGCGGACCGTTGCAGCCTCGTGGCAGCGTGGTGACGTCTGGCGATTGGGGGGAGATCCACGATCAGCCCGGTCGGCCCCACGTCAGGGGCGGTCCGCCCTCGGTCGGAGTGTCCGTCGGCCGGACGCCCGGCGCGGTTTGGCGAGGCCGCCGCCAGGCGAGCCACAGGCCGCCGAGGCCGAGAAAGGACACGGCCAGCTTCAGCCACGGCCCGATGACCGGCACGGAGGTGAGCAGCACGACGATCGCGACGCCCACCGTCAGCAACCCGAGCTCGAACACACGGTCCCGGCTTGGCGCCGCCGGCTCGCCGCTCCCGACAGGCGAGCGACCCGCCTGACCGACCCGACCGGCGATCGCGCGCACGAGCGCGAGGCCGACGATCGCGTCGGCGAGGAAGCCGGCCGCGACGATCAACGCGAGGGCGGCCCCTGAGACGGCGACGAACCCGCCGAAGAGCACGATGGCCAGCAGGCTGTCGAAGCCGAGCAGGCCGAGGGCGACGGCGAGCAGGAACATGACGATGAACCCGACCACGACGAGGACGAGATCGCCGATCGCGACCGCGATCCCCCACCCGAGCGCCGGCAGGGGATGCTCCCGTACCTCCGTTTCCGAAGCGCGCAGCGACCTCGGAGCGACCCACAGGAGGAGCAGAGCGATGACGATCACCGTGACGAATTGGCGGATCGCATCGAGGACCGGGTTCGCGGCCGGCGCGAGCGCTGCCGCCCGATCGCCCGTCACGACCACCGAATCCGTCCCGGCGACGGAGCCGGTCTTCGCGTAGGTGCCGGTGCTGCCGACGGCGCTCCCCGCAACGGATCCCGAAAGCGTCAGACGACCGGCCGAGACGATCACGTCCTGACCGACGTGGCCTTCGATCGCGATCTCGCCCCCGGCCGCGAGCACATCGTCCGAGACGTTCCCGGCGATCACGACCTGGCCACCGGCGATCCGCAGGTCACCGGTCACCGGCCCGTCGATCGTGATCGTGCCACCCGCGGCGAGGACGTCGCCGTGGACGGGGCCGTTGACCTTGGTCGTGCCGGCGGCGGCGACGATGTCACCGTTGATCGTGCCGTTCGAGATCAGCGTCCCGCCGAACACGTAGATGTCGTGATCGACCGTGGTCCCGGCGGGGATCGTGATCTGGGAGCCGGTCAGAAGCTTGCCGCCGAGCTGCGGACCCTGGGCGAGGGCGCCGCCGATCGTCAGCAGGGCGAGCAGGCCCGACAAACCGAGCGCAGCCCCGACAATTCGCCTCGTCGATCGCATCCCGTCCCTCCCGCCGCAGTGTAGGGCTCGTGTGTCTCGATCCGCGCGCGCGACGACGCTCGACGCGGGCCGTCGCCGCCGGTTGCTCGCGATCGGGGCTGAGCCATGCCCCAGCCTCGGTCGGTATCCTTGGGCGCCGCACGGCCGCGCCGCCCGACGATCCGAGGCTCCCATTCATGACCGATGCCGGACCCGCTCCCCTGCCCCCAGTGACCGAACGGCTTGCCGGCCGCGTCGTCGTCGTCACCGGCGCGACGGGCATCGCCGCGGCGGCCGCGGAGCGGATCGCCGCCGAGGGTGCCCGTGTCTTTGTCGTCGCCCGCACGGAGGCGAACGCGGCCAGTGTCGCGGCGGGGATCCGCGCCGCCGGTGGGCACGCGGAGCATCGAGCGGCCGACCTTTCCGACGAGCGAGCGGCGATCGATGCGGTTGCTGCGGCGCGCGAGGCGTTCGGGGGCCGGATCGACGGGCTGTTCGCCGTCGCCGGCGGCAGTGGACGGCGGCTCGGCGACGGGCCTGCCCACGAGGTCTCGCTGGAGGGTTGGGACGCCACGTTCCGGATCAACGCGATCCCGGCCTTTCTCGCCGCGCGCGAGGTGCTCCGGGCGATGCTCGATCAGGCACCGAACGCAACCGGGACGCGGGGGTCGATCCTGCTCATGTCCAGCGTCCTGTCCGTTTCGCCATCGCCCACCCTGTTCGCGACCCACGCCTACGCAGCGGCGAAGGCCGCGATCGCGGGCTTCGCGCGGACGACCGCCGCGTACTACGCGCCGCACGGGATCCGGGTCAACGCGATCGCGCCGGCGCTCGTTGCCACCCCGATGGCCGAGCGCGCGGCGACGGACCCAGCGACAGTCGCCTACGCCGCTCGGAAGCAGCCCCTGGCACGCGGCCTCATCCCGCCGATCGACGTCGCGGCGGCGGCGGC
>DATAQF010000315.1:0-4805 GCA_036264795.1 Candidatus Limnocylindrales bacterium
ACCTACCCGTACATCGACATCCAGGAAGACGACACGACGATGACCCATGAGGCCACCGTCGGAAAGGTCAGTGCGGAGCAGGTCTTCTACCTGATGAGCCGCGGCCTGACGGAGAACGAGGCGACGAACCTGATCGTCCAGGGCTTCCTCGAGGTGTTCACGAAGGAGCTCCCGATGGAGTACGCGATCGAGTTCAACCGGCTCGTGAAGCTCGAGATGGAGGGGTCGCTCGGGTGAGACGGCGCGGCAACCGTTGGACCCGTTGACCGCAGGCGCGCCGGCCACCGAGGCGGCCGTTGCGGTCCGCCCCGCCCGGGCGCCGAGGCGCGCCCCGTCCGAGCTCTCGTTCACCCTCGACGAAGCCACGGTCCGTGCCCACGCGGCCGGCGAGCCGGACTGGCTCACGGCCGACCGTCAGGCTGCGCTCGAGCGGTACCAGGCGCTGCCGGTCGAGACGAACCAGCTGTACACCACATACGTCGACCTTCGCACGGCCGATCTCACCGACGCCACGACGTCGGAGGGCGCGACGGCCGGCCCCGACGTACCGGGCGAGGTCCCCGGTGAGACATCCGGTTCGGCCCGGTTCACCGACGCGCTCGGAGCGAGCATCGCGCTGTCCGATGAGGCCCGCGTGGCCGGCGTCGTCCTCGAATCGCTCGACGCGCTCGTCCGGCGCGACGACGCACTTGCGCGGCGACTGCTCGGAGATCAGGCGACGCTGCCACAGGACGACAAGCTCGCCCAGATGACCCGCGCAGGGTGGACGCACGGCGTCGTGCTCCACGTGCCGGATGGCGTGAAGCTCGACCATCCGATCCTCCTCAGCTGGCGGGTCGGGGCCGCGGGGAGCGCGGTGCTCGCCCGGACGATTCTCGACCTCGGCACGGATGCGAGCGCATCGGTCGTCGAGGAGATCGAGGCCTCAGACGACGCTTCCGGTCGGACCGGGCCTCAGGCTCTCTTCACCGGGTCGCTCGAGATCCATCTCGCCGAGGGGGCGACGCTCGATGTCGCCTCGATCCAGAACCTCGCGGCAGGCACGGTCGCGTTCCAGCATCGCCAGGCCGAGATCGGCGAGGGCGCGACTCTTCGTTGGGCGCTTGCCCAGCTCGGCGGCCGGCTCGTCCGGAGCCGGGTGGACAATCGATTGGCCGGCAACCGCAGCTCGGTCGAGCAGGTCGAGATCGTGTTCGGCGCCGAGGACCAGGTCTTCGACCTGACCTCGTACACCCGGCACATCGGTCGCGACACGACCGGCAATCTTCTCTCGAAGGCCGCGCTCATGGACGGGTCGCGGTCGTACATGAAGGGCCTGATCGTCATCGAGCCGACCGCCGTGGGCACCGACAGCTTCCTCGGCGAGTTCGGGATGAACCTCTCGAAGAAGGCTCGCGCCGTCGCGATCCCCTCGCTCGAGATCGACCAGCCCGACTGCCGTCGCGCCGCCCACTCGTCGTCAGTCGGCCCGATCGACGAGGCCCAGCTGTTCTACCTCGAGAGCCGCGGAATCCCGCCCGACGAGGCCCGCAAGTTCATCATCCTCGGCTTCCTCGAGCCGGTCGTCGCTCGTGTGCCGCTCACCTCCGCGCAAGAGCGGCTGCGCGAGCTCCTCGAGGCGAAATGGGACGCGGGACCACTCGCCGGAGCGAGCGCCGCCGGCGCCGCAGCCTGATTCCGTCCGCCCGCCGGTGAGACGGATCGACCTGATCGGCGTCGACGAGATCGGGGACGGCGAGATGAAGATGGTCTACGTGGACGGGACCGACCAGGTTCTGGTGATCAACCAGGGCGGCGAGTTCACCGCCACGCAGGGCATCTGCAGTCACGAGTACTTCGAGCTGGACAAGGGCTTCCTGACCGCTGGAACGTTGACGTGTGCCCTGCACCTCTCGAGGTTCGATCTCACGAGCGGCGAGCCGATCGATCCCCCGGCGGAGGTGCCGCTCGAGATCTATCCGGTGGTCATCGAGAACGGCCGGGTGATCATCGAGGTCCCCGACGGTCCGCTCCCGATCAGCGAGCAATAGCCGCGACCGGAGGCGAGGACCGGGCTCAAGTCGCCAGGATCGTCCCGAGATTCAACTGCTCTGCTCGCCGCAGGATCGCGTCGCCGAACACGAGGTCAGCCAGTCCCACCCCGAGGTGGCTGACGACCACGCGTCCGCCTTCGGGGCGTGGCGTCTCCGCGAGGATTGCCTCGCCGAGGGTGGCGCCGGGATCGGGATAGCCGTCGAAGTTGCCGGCCTGCCGGTTCGCCAGAAACTGCTCGCGCTGGTCGGTCAGGAAGAGCGCGGCCGATCGGGCGACCGACGCCGCGACGTAGGTCGCATAGTCGACCGCGACCACGAGCGCCTCGGGTCCCAGCCAGTCGTTCGTGAGGATCTGCCGTTCCGCGGCTGGCGCGAACGAGGCGGCCGTGATCACGATGTCCGCGGGCGCGGTGGCCTCCTGCGCGGTCTGTGCGGCGCGCGCCCGGCCGATGCCGGCGATCGATTCCGCCTCGCCGGCGAGCGCGGCTGCCCGCTCGCGGTGGCGATCGAAGATCAGCATCTCGGCGTCGGGCAGGAGATCCGCGACGACCGGGAGGTGGCTTCGGCCCTGGACCCCCGCACCGATGATCGCGACGCGCGCTGCCCGCCCGCGGGTGGACGGCGCGAACCGGGCGATTGCGACCCCGCTGACGGCGGCCGTCCGCTCGGCGGTGATCGGACCCGCATCCAGGATCGCGGTCGGGACGCCGGTCTGAGCGTCACTCAGCACGACGAGCCCGTGGATGGCAGGCAGATTCAGATTCCGGTTGTCCGGGAAGCCGGCGATCCACTTCATGCCGAGCAGGTCGCCGACGGCGGCATCGTGCCCGCCCCGAAGATGGGCGGGCATCGCGTGGGCAAACGACCCCGCGGGGCGAGGATGGACCGCGATCTTCGGCGGCAGCTCGCCGGATCCATCGGCCAGGGCGGTCATCGTCCGTTCCGCCAGACGCAGGCGTTCCTCGAGCGTCGGCATCGCCGCTCTGACATCCGCAGCCGACAGGTACCGCAGGCCCGGACGCCCTGAAACCGTCATCGAGCCGAGTCTAGCGCCGGGTAGGATTCGGCCATGCCCAGCGACACCGACCAGAGCCTCGCGAATCTTCGCCTGGAACGCGACGCGATCATCCTCTACGACGCTCTCGCCCGGATCGAGAAGGATCCCCACCGGGCGGCGGCGTTCGAGCGAATCGCCGGAAACGAGCGGCGCCACGCCGGGGTCTGGGCCGGCAAGCTTCAGGAGCGCGGCCTCGACGTCCCGCCCGCACCGACCCGCCCTCGGGCTCGGGTCGCCGCGATCCTGCTGCTCGCCCGTCTCTTCGGCACGCGGGCCGTCAGCGACCTCGTGACCGCCCTCGAGGGTGACGAGGAGGAGATCTACGACGGCCAGTCGTCGCCAGAGGTCGAGGCGATCGCCGCCGACGAGCGCGAGCACGCCGAGATCTGGCGAAGGCTCAAGGACCCGAACTACCACCCGGATCGGGACATCGCCACACGGGAGCGCTGGCACCGCTCCGGCCGGTCTGGCACGCTCCGGGCCGTCATCTTCGGTGCGAGCGACGGGCTCGTCTCGAACCTCGCCCTCGTCATGGGCGTCGCCGGCGCATCCGGACCGGTCGGCTCACAGAGCCACTTCATCCTGCTCGCCGGCATCGCCGGCCTCCTCGCCGGCGCGTTCAGCATGGCCGCGGGGGAGTACATCTCGATGCAGAGCCAGCGCGAGCTGTTCGAGCGACAGATCGCCCTGGAGCGCGCCGAGATTGAGGCGATGCCCGAGGAGGAAGAGGCCGAGATGGCGTCCCTCTATCGGGCGAAGGGCTTCCGCGAGGACGAGGCTCGGGCCATCGCCCATCGCCTGTTCGAGGACCCCGAGCGCGCGCTCGACCAGCTGATCCGCGAGGAGCTTGGCCTCGACCCGGACGAGCTCGGCTCGCCGTTGAGCGCCGCCTTCGGATCGTTCGTCGCCTTTGCCGGCGGCGCGTTCGTCCCGGTGATTCCGTACCTGCTCGGCAGCGGGGTCGGCGCATTCGTGTCCGCGATCGTCATCAGCCTGATCGCACTGTTCGCGCTCGGCGCCGGGGTCAGCCTCCTGACCGGGCGGGGCGTCGCGTTCTCGGGCGCGCGCCAGGTGGCCATCGGCGCTGCGGCGGCGGTCGTGACGTTCATCGTCGGCAGCCTGATCGGGGTCTCGGTCGCGGGGTGAGCGAGGCGCTGAGCCGGCGGTCGATCGCGGAGCGACTTCGCGACGAGGGTCTGGACGCCTCGTCGTGGTCGAACGGTCCTGGGGATCGCTACGACGCCCACGAGCACGGCTACGACAAGGTGATCGTCGTCGCGACGGGCTCGATCGTCTTCGGGCTTCCCGACGCCGGGCGATCCGTCGCCCTCGGCGCCGGCGATCGACTCGAGCTACCGGCGCGAACCCGGCACGACGCGACCGTCGGCTCGTCCGGCGTGTCCTGCCTGGAGGCGCATCTCCCGGCCGGACGGTTCGCCGCCGTCGCGAGGCGTGTCGCCGGGGAGTGGTGAGCCGGCCGGCCGCTCTGCTTCGCGCCACTGCCCAGCGGTCCCGTCGGAATCGAAACGAGGCCCCGGATCGGGTCCGTGGCCTCGTGGGTTAGGCTATCGAGCCGAGCTCAGCGGCTGCCGAACTGGGTCCAGAGAGCAAGGTCGGTACGTGGGTCCGTGCCATGGCGCGGATCCTCGTTGCCAAGCAGGATGCTGAGCGCAGAGAACAGCGCCAGGAACCCGAGTCCAATCGCGAACATGGGA
>DATAQF010000023.1:0-5755 GCA_036264795.1 Candidatus Limnocylindrales bacterium
GCCTCGTCGAAGAGCCGGACCGCCTCGAGGAGGAGGTCGTCGAAGTCGAGCGCGCCGACCTTCTTCAGGCGCTCCCCGTAGCGCACGGCAAGGCGGGCGATCGTCCGTTCGTGATGGTTCACGGCGTTCTCGCGGAGGAACCTCGCATCGAGCATCTCGTTCTTCGCCCGGCTGATCGCGCCGAGGACGGCGCTCGGCCGGAACTCGCCGGTGAGCGGCAGGTCCTCCTCGCGAAGGAGCTGCTTCATCAGGGACTGCTGGTCCTCCGTGTCGTAGACGACGAACCGGCGGTCGATGCCGATCGCCTCGCCGTCCCGTCGCAGCACGCGGGCGCAGAGCGAGTGGAACGTCCCCGCCTGGACGTCTCGCCCCGGCTCGCCGATGAGGCTGATGATCCGCTCGCGGAGCTCGCCCGCGGCCCGGTTCGTGAAGGTGACCGCGAGAATCGACCACGGCCGGACACTCTTCACGCCGACGAGGTACGCGATTCGATGCGCGAGGACGCGCGTCTTGCCGGAGCCGGCCCCGGCGAGGATCAGCAGCGGCCCGTCGGTCGTGGTGACGGCGCGGGCCTGCTCCGGGTTCAGCCGCCCGACGATCTCCTTCGCTCGAGCGGCCGCGCGGGCCGTGCCGGCTTCGCGCTCGGCGTCGTCGCGTGCCCGACGCTCGTCGGCGCTCAGCTCGGCCGGCAGGTCACCCGGCTGCGGCGCGTCGCGCAACCACTCCGGCTCGGCCGGCGCGGCGTCGTCGACCGCCGGCGGAGCGTCCGCGAAGAGGGTTCCCTCGCCGCTCGGGGCGTCGTCGGAGAGCGTGGCGCCGCGGCGCCGCCGGGTCGAGGGACTCACGGCCTCATTGTAGGCGGCAGGCCTTCGCGGAGCCTCCTTTCGAACCGGCCAACGTGGTGAAGCCCGGGCCGAGGACCCGGGCTTCGGTTCGGTACGACCGGACCGACCCTAGGGCGTGACCACCTGGTCGGCGGGCGGGGCGTCGACGCTCACGGGCACGTCGTACTTGATGTCGAGCGTCACCCCGAAGGTGCCTATGTCGACCGTCGTGACCGCGAACGCGAGCTTCGCCGGGCGGTTGTCGCTCTTGCGGGACCAGAGATCGAGGCTGACATCGCCGTTCGTCGACGAGGTGGGGTCGAGCGCCTTGAGGTCCGCGCCCGTGAGCTTCAGGACGACGTGGTAGCAATCCTGGTCGCCGCACTTCTCGTCGGCGGCCTTGGTCGGAGGCGTCGGCAGCTTGTCGAGGGCCGCCTTGAGCTGCGCGACCGACGCCGCGACATCGGTGAGGTTCGTCGCGGGATTGCCCGAGGCCGTCGGCACGTCGGCTTTCGTGTACTTGTCGGCGCTGGCGCCGAGGAACGCGGCCAGGGGGCCTGCGACCTTGTAATAGGCGACCTTGTCGAGGAGGAGGGCGTCGACCTTCGTCCCGAGGATCGACGGCGCGTCCAGGCTGACCTTCGCCTTCTTGTTCGGGATGTCGATCGAGGCCGACAGCTTGACCGTCGAGAGGTCGATGTCGCCGAGCTGGGCGGCCTTGACCGAGCCCGTGAAGCTGCCGGTGATCTCGAGCGTCTTGACGTCCTTGACCGACAGGACGGATGTGCTGAGGATCTCCTTCGGGTCCGTCAGAGCCGGCGCCGCGGGCGCGGTCGATCCGCAGGCCGCGACGATCACGGACAGGCTCGCCACAATCGCGAGGACCAGGAGTGTGAAGCGACGGGTCACGAGTTCCCCCTGAGATTGCGTTGACGGTCGAAGCGTGGCGAGCGGCAGGACCGCTGTCAAACGCCCGATGGTCCGGCTCTCGAGGCGCGGGTCCAGGGCGGCCTGGACGCGTGGCGGACGCGGTCGCGGTGCCATCGGGCAACGATTTTGCCGGGCAGCCATTTGAGTTATCCGGTGGGCAACGGTAGGGTCCGGTCCTGCACGTCGAGCTGCCGGCTGGGGGCCGGTGACCGGCGTGACGTCATCTTTGGAGGAGCTTCATGGATTTCGCCGGGGCCCAGCGTTCTTCTGCCCGTCGCTCCCAGGTCGGCCGCGTCAGCGCGGTCGTCGCGACACTTGTCCTCCTGGTCGGCCTCTTCGCGCCGGCCACCACCCTGGCCGTCACCACGACGACGATCAGCGGCAAGGTCACCGATTCGAATGGAGCGGCGCTCGCAGGAATCACGGTCCAACCCGGGACGATCTCCTCGAGCGCGTTCTCCGCGGTCGGAAGCTCGACGACCACCGCCGGCGACGGCACCTACACGGTCACGGTCACGACCGGCCGGTTCGCGATCCGCTTCTCCGAGGGGAGCCAGGCCCACGCGATGGGCTTCTACAGCTCCGCCGGCTTCGTCGTCGACGCCGCGAGCGCGACGACGATCCTCGCCACCGGGGCGCCCGTAACCGGGATCAACGTCCGCATGCCCGTGACCCACTCGATCACCGGCACGGTGACCGGCACGGGCGGCACGGCCGTCGCGAACGTGACGGTCGCCGCCCTCACGATCGGCGGCGTCCAGGTGGTCACGGCGACCACCAACGGGGCGGGCCTGTTCAACCTTCATGTCGCCTCGGGCACGTACATCCTGCGGTTCAGCCCACCCGCCCTCAGCGGCTACCCGACCGGGTACTACACGGCATCCGGATTGACGACCGATCTGTCGTCCGCCTCGCATATCGCCGTCGGCGGCTCGGACGTGACCGGCAAGGACATCCAGCTGCCGACGTCCCGGGTCATCTCCGGAACCGTCACGGACGGCTCGTCTCTTCCGGTCGCCGGCATCACCGTCTCTGCGGGCCTCTCGACGACCACGACCAGTGCCGGCGGAACGTACAGCCTGTCGGTTCCGCCCGGTTCCTACCGCGTCACGTTCCAGGACCTGACGAATGTCCTTCCGTCCGGCTACTACTCCGCGGGCGGGTTCACGACGAGCTACTCCGGGGCGACCCTCGTCGACGTCTCGACCGCGAGCCAGCCGGGGATCAGCGTCCAGCTGCCGGCCGGCGTGGCCGTCACCGGAACGGTCACCGGGAACGCCGGCGCCGCGTTGAGCGGCGTCAGCGTCTGGCTGATCCCCGTCGGCGCGACCGATCCGCTCTCGGTCGTCACGACCTCGGGTAGCGGCACCTACAGCATCACCGCGGCGGCGGGGAGCTTCATCGTGAAGTTCGTCGAGCCGAGCGGCGGGTATTCAGCCGGCTTCTACCGCGCGTCGGTCGCCGGCGCCTTCACCAAGGACATGACGGCGGCCACGACGGTCGTCGTCGGCGGATCGCCGGTCGCGCTGACGACCGTCCAGCTGCCCCTGTACAACACCGCCACCCGCCAGTCGGGTGCGGACCGGTACTCGACCGCGGCCACGATCAGCCGCGGAACGACCGCATCCCACGCGCCCGTGGTCTACGTGGCAACCGGTTTGAACTTCCCCGACGCGCTCGCCGCCGCGGCCGCTGCGGGTCACCTGGACGCGCCGATCCTGCTCGTCCAGCCGTTCGGCATCCCCACCCCGACGAAGACCGAGCTCACCCGGCTCAAGCCGGTGAAGATCATCGTCGCGGGCGGCACCGGCGTGATCTCGAGCACGGTCTTCAGCCAGCTCGGCGCCTACACGCTGCCCACCGCGGGCAACGTCGAACGCCAGTCCGGCGCGGATCGATACGCGACCGCCGCCAGCATCAGCTCTCACACGTTCGGTCCGGGCGTTCCGGTCGTGTACATCGCGACCGGCCTGAACTTCCCAGATGCGCTCGCGGCCGCGGCGGCTGCCGGTCGCCTCGGCGGCCCGGTCCTGCTCGTGACCGGGACCTCGATCCCGGGCGCGACGCAGGCCGAGCTCACGCGCCTTCAGCCCGGCCACATCATCGTCGCCGGCGGCACGGGCGTCGTGTCCAATGGCGTCCTGACGGCCCTTGCCGCCTATACGACGGGCGGCGTCGAGCGGCAGTCGGGCGCGAACCGCTACGCGACAGCCGCGAGCGTCAGTGCGAACACCTTCGCTCCGGGCGTTCCGGTCGTGTACGTCGCGACCGGGCTGAACTTCCCCGACGCGCTCGCCGCCGCGGCGGCTGCGGGCCGGCTGGGAGGTCCCGTCCTGCTCGTGGGACCCACGAGCATCCCGACCGACACCCAGGCGGAGCTGAGCCGACTGAAGCCCGGCCGGATCGTCGTCGCCGGCGGGTCCGGCGTCGTCTCCGACGCGGTCCTGAGCCAGCTCGCGGCGTACCTCGCGGGCTAGCCCCCGTCTCCGTTCCGATCCGGCCGCCCAGCGGCCGGATCCAGACACAGTCGAAGGCCCCTCCCGTCGCCGGGAGGGGCCTTCGAGCTTCGTGCGGGACGCGGACTAGAAGTCCATGTCTCCGGGGCCGCCGCCGTGGCCGTGGCCACCGCCGGCACCCGCCGCTGCCTTCTCGGGGATGTCGGTGATCAGCGTCTCGGTCGTCAGGACCATCGCCGCGATCGAGGCCGCGTTCTGGAGGGCGGACCGGGTGACCTTGCGGGCATCCACGATCCCCTTCTTGAACATGTCGCCGTACTCGTTGCGGAGCGCGTCGTAGCCGTGACCGATCTTGGCGTTGCGGACCGCGTTGATCACGACCTCGCCGGACTGCCCGGCGTTGTCGGCGATCTGGCGGGCCGGAGCCTCGAGCGCCTTGCGAACGATGTCGACGCCGACCTGGGCGTCACCCTCGAGCTTGAGGTTGTCGAGCGCGGGGATGGCCTGAAGGAGCGCCGTGCCGCCGCCGGCGACGAGGCCCTCTTCGACGGCCGCGCGGGTCGTCGAGAGCGCGTCCTCGATGCGGTGCTTCTTCTCCTTGAGCTCGACCTCGGTGGCCGCGCCGACCTTGATCACCGCGACGCCGCCGGACAGCTTGGCGAGACGCTCCTGCAGCTTCTCCTTGTCGTAGTCCGAGGTGGTCTCCTCGATCTGCGCCTTGATCTGCTGCATTCGGGCCTTGATCTGGTCCGGGGAGCCGGCTCCGTCGATGATCGTCGTGTCGTCCTTCGTGGCGACGACGCGGCGAGCCGAGCCGAAGTCCTCGAAGGTGACCGAGTCGAGCTTGCGCCCGATCTCCTCGCTGATGACGGTGCCGCCGGTCAGGACGGCGATGTCACGGAGCATCTCCTTGCGGCGATCGCCGAAGCCCGGCGCCTTGACGGCGAGGACCGAGACGGTGCCACGGAGCTTGTTGACGACGAGCGTCGCGAGGGCCTCACCGTCGATGTCCTCGGCGATGATCAGGGTGGGCTTGCCCTGCTGGACGGCCTTCTCGAGTGCCGGGAGCATGTCCTGGACGCTCGAGATCTTCTTGTCCGTGATCAGGATGAGGGGGTTCTCGAGGACCGCTTCCATCCGATCCGGATTGGTCACGAAGTACGCCGAGAGGTAGCCCCGGTCGAACTGCATGCCTTCGGTGTATTCCTTCTCGAGGCCGAGCGACTGGCCCTCCTCGACGGTGATGACGCCGTCCTTGCCGACCTTGTCCATCACCTCGGCGATGATCTCGCCGACTTCCGGATCCGCCGCCGAGATCGCCGCGACGGCCGCGATCTGCTCGCGGCTGTTGACGTCGACCTTGTGCTTCTCGAGCTCGGCCACGACCGTGCCGACGGCCTGTTCGATGCCGCGCTTGACGACCATCGGGTTCGCCCCGGCGGTCACGACGCGGAGCCCCTCGGAGACCATCGCCTGGCCGAGGACGACCGCGGTCGTCGTGCCGTCACCGGCGACATCGTCGGTCTTCGTCGCGACTTCCTTGAG
>DATAQF010000071.1:0-3645 GCA_036264795.1 Candidatus Limnocylindrales bacterium
TTCAGCCTCGACTGGCCGGGGTGGAGTCGCGGCGCCCGCAGTGCCGAGCTCGCCCTGGAGACGCTCGAGTCGTATCGCGAGCGGTATCGGCCGGCCGCCGACCTCGCCGGGATGGCGCGCGAGTTCGACGCGGCGGGACCACTTGAGGTCGTTGAGGACCGCGTCGGAACAGGCTCCACCGACTTCTGGGGCATCTCCTTCTCGCCCTCGGCGGCCGAGCAGGGCCCGATGGGCGACGCGGAGCTGGAACGCGGCATCACCCTGTTGCGTGGCTGCTGGGCCTACTTCGACGGCGTCGCCGCCCGGGTCTCGCCCGAGATGCGAAAGGGGCCGCGGGGAGGAGGACGGGATCGCGACCGGATCATCCGCCACACGATCCGCACCGAGAGCGAGCACTTCGCGAAGCAGGTGGGTTTGCGGATCCCGGAGGAAGCCGCGCTCACGCCGGAGGGCCTGGTCCAGCATCGCGAGGCCTACGTCGCGGCGATGCGCGCCTACAACGCCGGCGCGGTCACCCGCCGAATGCGTTCATGGACGCTCCCGTTCCTGATCCGACACTCGGCCTTCCATACGCTCGACCACGCATGGGAGATGGAGGACAAGGACCTCTCCGACGACGGCCGGCCCTGACACCGGCCGACGGCCGGCGCACCCCGGGCGACCCGAAATTCAACGTGGTGGAGATGGGGGAGAGTCGAACTCCCCGTCCAGAACCCTTCGCCGGAAACCACTACGAGCGTGTCCGATGGTTTGTCGTCGACCGCCCGGACGGGCATCGGCACTCTGCCGGACGGTCCAGTCACGTGTCCCTAGATCGGGCTTGTCACCGGGCTACGCGACGCTCACCCGGTGCGCATCCCCGCTGAATGACGCTTCCACCACCCGCGAGGACGAGGTGGCTTCCACGCTCACACTAGCTGCTTACGCAGCGAGGGCGAGAGTCGACTGGCGGTTGCCAGGTACTTCGTTTTGCTGCCTGATTAACGAGGCCTGAGCAGCATCCTCGGCTCGCGTTCTCCGGTAGCCAGGCCCTGTCGAATCCACACATCCCCACAGGACCGAACGACCGTTCGGATCGGGAATTCTAGCCGAACCCGCCGCATCGGCCAAGAGACCCCGGACGATCGGCCCATGCGGCCGGCAGGGCCGCGCTGGTATCGTTTACATCGGCCGAACCTCCTCGCGGAGGGCGGGGGACCCGAACCAGTCCCCAAGGGGCAAATCGCGGATTGACCGCGGCGGCGAAACCCACGCCGAGCCCGACAGCTCACCTCGCAGGCCCGACGGGTCGATTCGAGGTACTCGGTGATCCGGCCATCCCTGCTTCGTTCCGCGAGCCAGCGCGCCGTCGGACGGAATCTCGCCCTGGACCTGCTCGTCGCCGTCGGCATGGGGGTCACGATGGCCCTCGTCAATGCGATCCTGCCGACCGTCGCCCGACGCGGAGGCCTCGCCCCGATCGGGCTCTCGGCCCTCGCCGCGGCGCCGTTCGTCGCGAACCTCCTCGGCGCCTTTGCCGGCCGGCTCGGACCTCGCAACACCGCTCAGCTCACGCTTCTTCGCGGCGCTGGATCCGCCTCGTTGCTTCTCCTGTTCTTCTTCCCGTCTGCGCAGGTCATGGTCGCGGTCGCGATCGTCTTCTGGCTCAGCCTCTCGTTCGGTGGGCCGTTCCAGCTCCGCCTGTGGGGTGCGATGTACCCGGCCCGGCTGCGGGGACGGGTCGTCGGCGTCATCGGCATGGGTCGTGCAGCCGCCGGTGCGCTGGCCGCGTTCGCGGGCGGCATCCTGGCCGACCGGATCGGCGGCGAGAGCGCGGTGGCCGCGGCCGGGATCGTCGGCGTCGCGTGCGCCCTGGGCTACGTCGGATTCCGGGCATCCCGCGCCGATCGCCCGATCGTCTTCTCGGCCCGTGATTCGGTCCGCGCACTGAGGGAGCGACCATTCCTCGCCCGGATCGCCCTTGCCCAGGGGTTCTACGGCGGGGGCCTGATCGCGGCGGCGCCGCTCTTTGCCCTGGTCCACGTCGACCGACTGAATCTGTCGCTGTCGGATGTCGGCGTGATCGGAATCCTCGCCGCCATCGCGACGACGGTCGCATTCCCGGTCTGGGGGCTCGTCGTCGATCGGTTCGGCGCCCTGTGGTCGATGAAGGTCGGCAGTGCGATCGGCATTCTCGCGCTCGTCGCGTACGCGCTCGCCCCGAACGTGCTCGTCCTGTGGCTGGCGGCCCTCGCCGCCGGCGCGGCGAGCGCATCGATCGACGTCGGCATCGCGGCCGCGGTCAGCGACCATACGCCGCTCGCGTCGCGCGCCGCGGCGATGGCCGGCTGGAACGCGATCACCGGTGCCCGCGGGATCGTGGCGGCGTTCCTGACGAGCGTGCTGCTCCAGCTGGGCGTGGTCGACGTGACGAGCGGGCTGCTGCTCTGTGCCGCGACCTCCGGCCTGGGCGTTGCCCTGTTCGTCCGGGCTGGTCGGTCCCACGCGGAACGCGTTCCGACATCGGCCGCGCCAGCGGCCTTGGAGCCCGCAGCGCCGGCGGTTCGCTCCGTCGCCTGACGGTCGGGTCAGGCCGTCGTCAGAACGTAGACCGCGGTCGTTTCGGCCTTGCCCTTCAGGTCGAGGTCACGGCGCTCGAGGGCGGTGGTGTCGAGCGATCCCGCGGCTGCCGTCGACGCCCCTACGAGAATCTCGCCCTTTGCCGCCGCCGACGCGAGGCGAGCCGTCGTGTTCACGATGTCCCCGAGCGCCGTCATCGCGGTCACCGGCGGCTCCCCGACCGAGCCGATGAAGGCGATACCGGTGCCGACGCCGATGCCGATCGGCAGCCATGGCCCACCCGGATCCGCGTGACCGGTCCCGACCAGCAGGGCTCGAGCCGCCTCGATCGCTCGCGCCGCATGGGCATTCCGGGTCAGGGCCGGGATGAACAGCCCGACGACCTCGTCGCCGACGAACTTGTCGACGATCCCGTCGTGGTCGACGAGGACCCGTGACGCCACCTCGTAGAAGCGATTGAGCTGTCGGCGGAAGGCGGTCGCGCTGATCGTCTCCGCCATCGCGGTCGACCCACGGACGTCGGCGAACAGGAAGCTCGCCTCGATCTCGGCCCCGCCGTGGTACGTGTCGAGGACCCGGAAGCAGGCCCCGCAGTACTCGGGGTTCTTCGACCACCGGTCGCGGCCGATCATGTGCATCAGGTAGCGGCCCGGCGAACCGAATGGGGCGGCGCACATCTTGCAACGTGGCGATCCCGGCACGTGCTTGAGGCGGCTCCGGGTCCTGGCATAGGCAGGATCGGTACCTTCAAGGATGGCCCGCCACATCCCCTCGTTTGCGTTTCCCTCGTCGCCGGATTCCGGCTCGATCATCACGCGCCGGAGTGTAGTCGCCGCCGATGCCACGTCGTTGGGCGACGGCTCCCTCGTTACGATGGCGGCGATGCGACTGACAGCGTGGGAGGAGGAGCGCCTCCTCGTTTTCTCCGCCGCCGAGCTGGCGCGGCGGCACCGTACGGCGGGCCTCGCCCTCAACGCCCCGGAGGCGATCGCGCTGATCTGCGACGCGATGCTCGAGGCGGCGCGAGCCGGCGCCGCGTACGCCGATGTCGAAGCGGCCGGTCTCGCGGCGGTCACGCCCGACGAG
>DATAQF010000124.1:0-11502 GCA_036264795.1 Candidatus Limnocylindrales bacterium
TGGCGTGGACGACCTTCCGATCGATGGCCTCATCGTCGGCGAGCGCGGCGGCCTCGCGCGTCAGGAGCCGCGCCGCGGCCGCGTCCGCCGCGGAGTCGGCCAGCGGGAACGACACCCCCTGGTAGTCGAGGATCCGTTCACCGAACTGGATCCGGCCCGTCGCCCATTCGATCCCGAGCGAGAGCAACCGCTCCATCGCGCCGGTGCAGCGCGCGCCGATGTGGATCCGCTCCTCGACGAACCACTCGTTGGTGAGCTCATCCGCCCGGCCGATCCCGCCGAGGATCGCCGATGCGGGCACCCGAACGTCGTTCAGGACGAACTGCGGATGACGGTCGGCGAAGGTGTGCGTGTAGTCGGGGTCATGGGCCATCGTCACTCCGGGCGTGTCGTAATCGACGAGGAACAGGGTGGGTGCCCGCGTACCGTCCGGCTCCACGAGCGTGCAGTGGAAGATCATGAAGTCGGTCTCGTCCGGCGGCCCGGTCACGAACCACTTCTCCCCGTGGAGCCGGTATTGGCCGGTCGACGGATCCCGTGTCGCGGTCGCCTCGATCGCGCGAGCGTCGGAGCCCGCCCGCGGCTCCGTCACCGCGTAGCTCCCGAACCGCTCGCCGCGGAGGCTCGGCTCGAGGTAGCGACGGCGTTGCGCCGCATCGGCGTGGATCAGGGCGTTGTACGCACCCGGGATGTACGACCAGAGACCGCCGGTCGCCTGCCCGAGCTGCTCGTGGACGAGCACCTGCTCCAGCATCGTCCAGCCCTGGCCACCAACCTCGCGCGGGAATGACCCGCCGTGCAGCCGCGCATCGAGCGCCGCGCGCTTCAGCTCATCGCGGGTCGACGCCGGGAGCCGTCCGCCTGTCCGCTCGAGCTCGCTCTCGATCGGCTGGAGGTGGTCGAGGACGTACGCACGAGCCCGCGCCTGCAGCTCCAGCTCACCCGGCGAGAGGCTCAGATCCACCGCCCGAGGATGACGGGCCCACCGGAGCGCCGCGCGACGCGTCCCGGTTCGTGCGACGGATGCCTGCCGGGCGTGTCGCGCCGGCGTTCGCCGCGGAGGCCTCGCGGAGCTGCGGCTTCGGCGGTCGCGACGATGCGGTGTGCTCTTGCGGCCAGGAAAGAGGCGCCTGCGGACCTGGGCCGTTGCGCCCTGACAGCCGTCGCGGACGCTCGAGGAGGGTCATGTCGTTGCCCGGCAGGAACGAGGCGCCTGCGTGCAACGGATCGTGGCGGTCCCGCGCGGCCCGTGGCGCGTAGCAGGAGCCAGGCGCCTGAGCGCAACGGATCGCGGCCCTCCGGGCGCGTAGCAGGAGCCAGGCGCCTGAGCTCAACGGATCGCGGCCCTCCGGGCAGGCGCCCGGGCAGCTCAGGTCTGGACGGACGTTTAGCTCGGCCAGGCGAGGACCATGATCCGGATCTCGGTCATGTCCTCGATCGCCCAGCGCAGCCCCTCGCGACCTTGACCCGAGTCCTTGACCCCGCCGTAGGGCATGTGGTCGACTCGGTAGGTCGGGACGTCGTTGACGATGACCCCGCCCACCTCGAGCTCGTTGAACGATCGCCAGGCGTGGGCCAGATCGTTGGTGAAGACGCCGGTCTGGAGCCCGAACGACGAATCGTTGACCCCCCGAATGGCATCCTCGATCTCCCGGAACGGGAAGGCGACGACGAGTGGCGCGAACGCCTCGTTCGAGCAGACCGCGGCGCTGGACGGGACGTCGGTCAGGATCGTGGGCGGGAAGAACGTCCCGTTCGCCGTGCCACCGAGGAGCGCCTTCCCGCCGGCTGCGAGGGCCTCGTCGACCCAGCCCTGGGTCCGCGACGCGGCGTGCTGGTCGACCATCGGGCCGATGTCGGTCTGGCTGTCGAGCGGGTCGCCAAGCTTCAGGGCCTTCGCCCCCTCGATGAACTTCGCCATGAACGCGTCCCAGATGGCTTCGTGGACGAACATCCGCTGAACGGACACGCAGACCTGGCCGGCGTACGTGAACGCCCCGGCCAGCGTCCGCCGGACGGCCCAGTCGAGGTCGGCGCTCTGGTCGATGATGACCCCGGCGTTGCCACCGAGCTCGAGAACGACCTTCTTCTTGCCGGCCCGCTCCTTCATCCGCCAGCCGACCGACGGCGACCCGGTGAAGGTCAGGAGCTTGAACCGCTCGTCCGACACCATCCGGTCGCCGAGGGCGCGGCTCATCGGCAGGACGCTGACGCTGCCGGCCGGAGCTCCGGCGGCCTCGATGATCTCGGCCACGGTCAGCATCGTCAGCGGGTCCTTCGACGGCGGCTTCAGGACGATCGGGTTGCCGCTCGCGATCGCCGGGGCGACCTTGTGAGCGGCGAGGTTGAGCGGGAAGTTGAAGGGGCTGATCGCGGCGATCGGGCCGAGGGGGAAGCGGCGCGTGATCCCGACCCGACCCGTCGAGGCGGGCATCAGGTCGAGCGGGATCGTCTCGCCGATCATCCGCTCCGCCTCCTCGGCGCCAAGGCGGAAGGTCAGGACCGCCCGGTCGACCTCGACGAGGGCGTCCCGAATCGGCTTGCCGGCCTCAAGGGCGATCAGCTTCCCGAGCTCCTCGCGGCGGGCCTTGATCCCGGCGCTGACGTTCCGGAGGATCGCCCCCCGCTCGTACGCCGGCAGGGTCCTCGTCACCTCGAACGCCGCGACCGCCGCCTCGACCGCCTCGTCGTACTGGGCCTCGGTCGCATGGAACGTCGCACCGGCCGGGTGATCCGGATCGGCGGGGTTGGCGATGACGAGCGGATCGTCCGACTCGACCCACCGTCCGGCGAGAAAGATCGGGTGCGGCTTGGCGCCGGTCGTCGTTGTCATCCGGGAGCTCCTGAGTTCGAAGGGTCGTGCCATTCTATCCGGGCCTCGCCTTCAAACCGCCCGAGGACCCGCCCGATGAGCAACACGCGCCCGCTTCGAGACGTGCTTCGCGTCAAGCCCGGCAGTCGAGTCAGCCTTGCCGACCTCGACCCGTCCGCAACGCACGGCCATACGAAGGACGAGGCGACGCCCCTGCTTCGGAAGGGCCTCGACCGGCTGACCTCCCTCCAGGACCGGATCTGGGCCGAGGCGAAGCACCCGATCCTGATCGTCCTCCAGGGCATTGACGCGGCGGGCAAGGACGGCACGGTCAAGCACGTCATGAGCGCCTTCAATCCGCTCGGCTGCAACGTGACCTCGTTCAAGGTGCCCACCTCGGTCGAGGCCGCTCATGACTACCTTTGGCGCGTCCATCAGCGCGTCCCGGCCAAGGGCGAGATCTCCATCTTCAATCGCTCTCACTACGAGGATGTCCTCGTCGTCCGGGTTCACGGTTTCGTGCCGGAGAAGGTCTGGCAGCGACGTTACGACCAGATCAATGCCTTCGAGCGGCTGCTCGTCGAGGAAGGCACGACGATCGTGAAGTTCTTCCTGATGATCGATCGGGACGAGCAGAAACGCCGGCTCCAGTCCCGCATCGACGACCCGACGAAGAACTGGAAGTTCAAGCTGGGCGACCTCGCCGAGCGCAAGCTCTGGGACGACTACATGGCCGCCTACGAGGACGCGCTCAGCCGGTGCTCGACCGAGCAGGCGCCGTGGTACGTGATCCCGGCGAACCGCAACTGGTTCCGCAACCTGGCTGTCGCGGAGATCCTCGCCGACACGCTGGATGCATTCAAGCCGGCCTACCCGCCCCCGACCGAGGACCTGAGCAAGGTCGTCATCGAGTAGAGGTCCGGCCGCCGTTGGGCCGGCCGGTGGCACCCCGTCCCGCGGCCCCCCGCCCGGCGGCCCCCGCCTTCCGCCCCGCCCCGGCGGCCCCGGCCCAGCGGTCAGCGCTTGCCGAACAGCGTCCCGAAAACCCCGCGGATCAGATCCTGGCCGGCCTTCGAGGTGATCACGCGCCCAGCGGTCCGAACGCCGGTCTCGACCATCCGCTGGTTCGCCCGCGCGTCCGCCCGCGCCCGCCGGGCGGCGGCGGCCCGCTCTCGCTCGGCCGCTCGCTGGGCGGCCGCCATCTCGCGAGCCTGGCGCCTGATCTCCCGGTCCTGCTCGGCGGGCGACATCGTGTTCAGCCCGCCGGCCGTGGTCGGCGGCACGCCGACGGGCACCGGCGCCGCCTGCTGAGCCGCCACCCGCGCGGCGGCGATCCGCGCGGTGATCAGCTCGTAGGCGCTCTGACGGTCGATGGTCTGCCCGTATTTCGCTCGAAACGGGCTCGCCGCGATCCGTGCCTGCAGGTCCGCATCCGGCAGCGCCGCCATCAGGGAGTCCGGGGGCAGCAGCCGCGTGGCGGCGATCGGCGTCGGGATGCCCTTCGGCGAAAGCACCGTGACGAGCGCCTCTCCGATTCCGAGCGAGGTGATCGTCTGCTCGACGTCGTAGAACGTGGTCGTGGGGAATGTCCGGGCTGTCTTGCGGAGCGCGTCGGCGTCGTCGGCGGTGAAGGCTCGCAAGGCGTGCTGCACGCGGTTGCCGAGCTGGGCGAGGACTGGCGACGGAACGTCGGTCGGTGCCTGGGTCACGAAGTAGACCCCGACGCCTTTCGAGCGGATGAGCCGCGCCGTTCGCTCGATCTGGGCAAGGAGTGCGTCGGACGCGCCGTCGAACAGAAGATGCGCCTCGTCGAAGAAGAAGCAGAGCTTCGGCTTCGGCAGGTCGCCGACCTCGGGCAGCGTCTCGTACAGCTGGGCGAGCATCCAGAGCATGAACGTGCTGAACAGGCTCGGCTTGTCCATGACGTCGCGCAGCTCGAGGACGGAGACGATTCCCTGGCCGTCGGGGGTCGTCCGAAGGAGGTCGTTGACATCGAATTCCGGCTCGCCGAAGAAGACGTCGGCACCCTCCTGCTCGAGCACGACAAGCGATCGAAGGAGCACGCCGACCGACGCCGCCGACATCCCGCCGTAGTCCGCGAGGATCGGCTTGCCGTCGTCGGACGAGAGGAACTTCAGGGTCGCGGACAGGTCCTTGAGGTCGAGCAGTGGCAGGCCGTTGTCGTCGCAGTACTTGAACACGAGCGAGAGGATCGAGGTCTGCGTCTCATTGAGGTCGAGCACCTTGCCGAGCAGGAGCGGCCCGAAGCTGTGGACGCTCGCCCGAACCTGGGCTCCGAGCTGCCCGGACAGGGACAGGAACTCCACCGGATGACCGGACGGCTCGAACGTCCAGGCCAGCGACGTGACCCGCTCGACGACCTTCGGGTTCGTCCCGTCGCCCGGCGCGGCGATCCCGGTCACGTCCCCCTTGATGTCGGCGACGAAGACGGGCACCCCGGCCTTCGACAGCTGGCCGGCGAGGAGCTGGAGGGTCTTCGTCTTGCCGGTTCCGGTGGCGCCGGCGATGAGCCCGTGACGGTTCATCATCGAGAGGGCGACCTGCACCCGGACATCGTTCGCGGGTTCGCCGTCGAGCAGCGGGCTGCCGATGACCAGACCGGGTTCGTCGAGGGCGTAGCCCGCGGTCATCGCGTCGTGGAAGGCCGAATTCACGCGTCGCTCCAGCACGGGGATCTGGGGGCCCGAAGCGTATCACCGGGTCCGAGCGGTGCTGAGCGGGCGCGTTCGCCTTCTGAGGCGTCCACGGCCGTCAGTCCTCGACGGCGCGCGGGTAGGAGCCGAGGATTCGAACCATCTCGGTCTCCGCGCGGAGGTCGTCGAGCGCGGCGGCACAATCCGGCTCCGTCGCATCCGCGTCCACGTCGACCCAGAACACGTACTCCCAGCGGACACCGTTGGCCGGGCGGGATTCGAGCCGGGACAGGTTGACGCCGCGCGAGGCGAAGGCGCCGAGACACCGATGGAGGGAGCCCGGCACGTTCCGGACCGCGAAGACGAGCGTCGTCCGACGCGGTCCGCCGGTCGTCGCGGGGGTTGATTCTCCGCCCTGATCGTGGGCCAGCACCGCGAACCTCGTCCGGTTCTCGTCGCCGGACTGGACCTCGGAGGCGAGCGCTTCGAGCCCATACAGGGCCGCCACCCGCGGTGACGCGATGGCCGCCGCGCCCCGTTCACCGCGGTCCACGATCATCCGAGCCGCTCCGGCCGTGTTGTACGTCGTGAGGACCTGCCACGAACGCGAGCGGAGGAACTCGTCCGCCTGGGCAAGCGCCTGGGCGTGGCTGTAGACGCGCTCGATCGCGTCGATCGACTGGCCGGGCAACGCGAGCAACGCGAGTCGAACCGGGACGCTGACCTCGCCCACGATCCGCACGCCGGCGTCGTAGAACTCCGAGAGCAGGTCGTACGTCTCGCGGATGCTGCCGGCAAGCGAGCTCTCGATCGCCACGACACCGCGGTCGGCGGATCCGTCGGCGACGGCCTCGAAGACGGCCCGCCACGTCGGGACCGCTGCCCGCTGCGTTCCCGCCGCGCCGTCGCCGAAGAATGCGAGGACGGCCTCTTCGGAGAATGCGCCGGGCTCGCCCTGGAAGACGACCTGCCGCTGACCGGTCATCCCCGAAGTGTGGCCGATCCGCCCGACGGTGCGTCCGAAGCGATCATCCGACGCGCCGGGTCGCGGCGTTGAGCGCGCCACCGCCGACGGATGAGGATCGCGGCCCGTCCGGGCCGGGCGATCAGTGGTTGAACCAGTCCGTGGTGTCGATCGCGCCGGCTTCCTCGTCGAGCTCGGCCCGCTGGGCCTTCGCCGCCGGCGCGCTGACGCGAGCACGCTTCCGGTTCCCCGCGGTCTCGGTGGCGCCGGCCCAGTGCTCCTCCGCGAGGAGCTCGTTGATCGCGTCGATGTAGGCCTCGATCGACGCGGCGATGATGTTCGTCGAGACGATCTCGCCGGTGTAGCGGCCGCTCCCTCGCGGTCCCGAGGCATCGGACGGGGGCGCGATCGAGACGGTGACCCGGCCCTCCGCGTCCGGCCCTTCCGCGACCGCGTGAACGTCGTACGAGAGCAATCGCGGATGCCCCGTCAGCACGCCAGCGAGCGCCCGGTCGACGGCCCGGAACAGCGCGTCGACGGCGCCGTTGCCCTCGGCCGACGCTTCCCACTGGTGATCGCCGGACGCAATGACGACCGCCCCCCGGCTGTTCGCGTTCGACCCGGAGGTCACGGTCCAGCGGGCCAGGTGGAGGGCGTCCGCAGAGTCCTCCGCCTGCGCCTGGGACGTCGCGTCGGTGGTCATCTCGTTACCTCCCGGTCGGTGACGTCGCCGCGGGGACCTCGGACGTCGTCGTGAAATGTCGCTCGTCGCGGCGGCGGAGCTCCGCGCCGGACGTCCAGATCGCGTACTCGAACGAGTCGGACAGCGCCGCCGCGGATGCCGCGATGATGTTCGTGTCGCTGCCCATCGTCGACCACTCGCGGTTGCCGTCCGACGAGTCGATGACGACCCGAGTGCGGGCGGCCGTGGCCGAGTCCCCGTCGAGGATGCGGACCTTGTAGTCGTAGAGATGGACGAGGTCGAGCTGCGGGTAGAACGCGCGGAGCGCCTTGCGGAGCGCCGCGTCGAGCGCGTTGACCGGGCCGTTCCCGTCGGCGGCCGTGTGGAGCACCTCGCCATCGACCTGGACCTTGACCGTCGCCTCGGCAAGGAGCTCGCGGCCGGACCGCTGCTCGACGAGACACGTGTAGTCGAGAATCCGGAATGGTGCCGTGTAATCCGCCTGGTGACGCCGGATCAGGAGCTCGAAGCTCGCCTCGGCGCCCTCGAACGCGAGGCCTTCGGATTCGAGCTTCTTCACGAGGTCCGACAGGACCTTGGGGTCGATCACGCCTTCGAGCTGATGGCCGAGCTGCTCGGCACGGATGCGGGTGTTGGCCCGCCCGCCCAGCTCCGAGACCACCAGCCGCCCGGCGTTCCCGACCGAGCTCGGCTCGACATGCTGGTAGCTGCGCTCCACCTTCGCGACCGCGGCGCCGTGGACGCCGCCCTTGTGGGCAAAGGCGGACCGCCCGACATACGGCTGCCAGTCGTTCGGATGGACGTTTGCGATCTCGGCGACCGACCGACTGAGCTCCGTCAGCCCGGCGAGGGCACCGCCCCCCGCGGGCACGAGCTCGTGCGTCGTCTTGAGCGCGAGGTTCGCGAGAATCGAGACCATGTTCGCGTTGCCGGCCCGCTCGCCGTACCCGTTGATCGTCGCCTGGACATGCCGCACGCCCGCGGCGACGGCGGCCATCGAGTTGGCCACGGCGAGCTCGGCGTCGTTGTGGGTGTGGATCCCCCATTCGACCGGCGTCGCGGACGCCCCGGGATCGCCGTCGATGGCCTGGCGGACGTCGCCGACGATGGCGACGAGCTCGTCGGTCAGGGTCCCGCCGTTCGTGTCACAGAGGACGAGCGTTCGGGCGCCCGCCTGGCGCGCCACGCGCAGCGTCGACAGGGCGTAATCGCGGTCCGCGCGGTAGCCGTCGAAGAAGTGCTCTGCGTCGTAGACGAGCTCGCGTCCGCGATCGACGATGAACCGGACCGAGTCCGTGATCATGTCGAGGTTCTCCTGCGGCGTCGCACCGAGGACCTCCACGACGTGGAGCAGCCAGCTCTTTCCGAAGATCGTCACGACCGGCGTCTCGGCGGCGACGAGCTCCCGCAGGTTCGGGTCGTCCTCCGCCCGATTCGACCGATGACGGGTCGACCCGAACGCGGCGAGCTTCGCCGTCTGCCACGTCATGCCGCGAGCAGCCTTGAAGAACTCGATGTCCTTGGGATTCGAGCCGGGCCAACCGCCCTCGATGTAGGGCATCCCGTACTCGTCGAGCATCCGAGCGATCCGGAGCTTGTCGGCGAGGCTCAGGGTGATGTTCTCGCCCTGCGTGCCGTCGCGGAGGGTCGTGTCGTAGAGGGTGACGGGTCGGTCGGTGGACGGTGATGGGGTCATCGGTCCAATCCTGTGGTGAAGGAAGCAGTCGGGCCGATCACGAAGCGGCCGCCACCGGGGCTTCCGGCGCGGCGCGCCCAATGGCGATCCGCTCGAGGATCGCCGCCGTCATTCCCGTCGTACCGACTCGCTGCAATCCGCCCGCGTCGCCCGCCGGCGGCACGAGATCCGCGGTCCGGAGGCCGTCGTCGAGCGTCCGGCTGACCGCGCCTTCGATCGCGGCGGCGGCATCCTCCCGGCCGAGGGACAGCCGGAGGAGCATCGCCGCGGAGAGGATCGTCCCGATCGGGTTCGCGATGTCGCGGCCGGCGATATCCGGCGCGGAGCCGTGGATCGGCTCGTAGAGGCCGAGCGTGCCGTGTTCCGTGCGCCTTTCGCCGAGGGATGCCGACGGGAGCATCCCGAGACTGCCCGCCAGGACCGACGCCTCGTCCGACAGGATGTCGCCGAAGAGGTTCTCGGTGACGATGACGTCGAAGTCGGCAGGCCGCCGGACGAGGAGCATCGCGCAGGAGTCGACGAGCTGGTGCCCGAGGCGGATGTCCGGGTGAGCGGCGCCGACCTCCTCGCCCACGGTCCGCCACAGTCGCGACGTGGCCAGCACGTTCGCCTTGTCGACCGACGTCACCTGGGCGCGCCGGCCCGCCGCCAGCCGGAACGCAAGCTCGACGACGCGGCGGACCTCCGCCTCGGAATACGGCAGGGTGTCCTGGGCTGTCCGCTCGCCGGCGGCGCCCGAGGGCTCGCGACGATCGCCGAAGTAGATCCCGCCGGTGAGCTCCCGGACGATCAGCAGGTCGACTCCGGCGAGGAGCTCCGGCCGGACCGGTGACGAGGCGATGAGCGCCGGATGGACGGTGACCGGGCGGAGGTTGGCATACAGGCCCAGGCCGCCGCGAAGGGCGAAGAGGGCCTGCTCCGGACGGACCGCCGCGGACGGATCGGACCACTTCGGGCCACCGACAGCGCCAAGGAGGATCGCGTCGGCCGCTCCGCACGCCTCGACGTCCTCGGGCCGGATGGCGACGCCGTGGGCGTCGATCGCCGCGCCGCCGACGAGGAGCTCCGACCACTCGACCTCGAACCCGAACTCGTCTCCCGTCGCATCGATGACGCGACGCGCGGCGGCGACGACGTCCGGCCCGACGCCGTCGCCCGGAATCGCGGCGATCCGGTAGCGCGGACCCTCGCTCAAGGCCGTTCGACCGTCCGCTGGCCGACGAAGGCAACGTCAACGCCGTTGATCTCGGCCCCGTGCAGCTTGTTGACCGCGACGAGGTAGCCGTCGAGCGACGCCTCGATGATGTTCGTCGATAGCCCGTGGCCGGAGGCGACGAGTGCGCCCGGCCCTTCGTCCGACGATCGCCGGATCCGGACGAGGACCTGGCCCTGGGCGTCCTCGCCCGCGGAGACGGCCTTGATCTCCCATTCGGTGAGGACCGGATGCCAGCCGAGCACGCCCTGGAGCGCCTCGTCGACCGCGGAGTAGAGCGCGTCGACCGGTCCGTTGCCCGTTGCCTCGGCGGAGCGCTCGTCGCCGCCGACCGTCAACGAGACGCTCCCCGTGGCATTGCCACCGTGCGAGGAGGTCACGCTCCAGCCGATCAGCTCGACCGATGCCGGAACCTCGGACGCCCGCTGCTCGACGAGCGCGAGGAGGTCGGCGTCGGTGACCTCCTTCTTCGCGTCCGCGAGGGCGATCGCCTGGCGGTAGATCGTGTCGAGCGCATCCCCATCGACGTCGTGGCCGAGCTCCCGCAGCTTGCCCTGGAGGCCGCGCCGGCCGGACAGCTTGCCGATCGTCAGCTGGCTGCCGCTGAGCCCGACCGACTGGGGCGTCATGATCTCGTAGGTCAGCGGGTTCTTGATCACGCCGTCCTGGTGGATCCCGGACTCGTGGGCGAAGGCGTTGCCGCCGACGATCGCCTTGTTCGGCTGGATCGCGAATCCCGTCAGGTAGCTCACGAGACGCGAGGCGGCCGTGATCTGCTCCGTCTGGACGCCGCTGCCCAGCTCCGGAAACTGCGTTGGGCGCGTCCGAAGGGCCATGACGACCTCCTCGAGCGACGCGTTCCCGGCACGCTCGCCAAGGCCGTTGATCGTGACCTCGACCTGGCGCGCGCCGGCCTGAACGGCGGCGAGCGTGTTCGCCGTGGCGAGCCCGAGGTCGTTGTGGCAATGAACGCTGACGGTCGCGTCCCGCCCGACGAGGTCCACGACCCGCCCGACGAGCGCGCCGAACTCGGACGGGATCGCATAGCCGACCGTATCCGGAATGTTCACGGTCGAGGCGCCGGCACCCACGACGGCCTCGTAGACCTGCATCAGGAAGTCGGTGTCGGTCCGCGAGGCGTCCTCGGCGCTGAACTCGATCTCGGCGTCGGTGCCGAGGGCCTCTCGTCCGTAGCGGACCCAGCGAGTCGCTTCGGCCAGCGCCTCCTCCCGCGAGATCCGGAGCTTGTGCTTGAGGTGGATGTCGCTGGTCGCGATGAACACGTGGAGATGCGGCCGCTCCGCGACACGGATCGCCTCCACCGCCCGCTGCGGGTCACCGTCGCGGCAGCGGGCCAGCGCCGCGATTGCGATCCCAGCCTTTGTCTCCTGCGCGATCCGGTGAACGGCATCGAAGTCGCCCGGAGAAGCGGCCGGAAAGCCCGCCTCGATGACGTCGAC
>DATAQF010000130.1:0-3540 GCA_036264795.1 Candidatus Limnocylindrales bacterium
CGCTCCGAACGGCCGAACGGCAAAGCCGGCGCCGAACGTCGCGAGCGACGCGAGAAGCGCCGCCGTGTCGTTGCCCTTCGGAAAGAACTGGGTGGAGAAAAATGCCGCCAGAACGCCGTACAGATAGAAGTCGTACCACTCGATGATCGTGCCCGCCGCCGACGCCGTGATCACGAACGGCAGGCGGTAGGTGGGTCGACCAGGCGCGGTCGCGGACATCGTGGCCAAGGTGGGCTCCTTCACGCCAGGGAAACAGCCAGCCCGGGCAGGTGACGCTGCCGGTGGACGCCAGGTGGGTCAAACGCTGGGTCGGCGGTGGCGAGCTCCCTTCTCCCTCGTCGGGATCCGGTGCACGGATCCCCGCTCGGAGGCGGATTCGGACGGACCCTGCGCCGGTGCCTGCGGGTCGTCAATCCTGCTCGGCTACAGATCGCGTGGGGGCTGCCCGGGGCAGCGGCCCGCGGCCGCGTCCGGGCGGGGGGCCCGGTGGTCACCCGGGCCCACGGCGTCGCCCAGGCTCCGGTTTCCTCTCATCTGGTCACCCACGGACTCTTGGATCGAGTCGTCGGGCCGAATCGCCCGGTCCCTCGGGTCGGGAGCGGCCTTCTCGTGCGTGACGAGGCCGCGCGGAGACGCGCTGGAACCCGATTCGGCGCCGGGATTCGCTCCAACAGTCCGGGGATGACTGGTTGATCGGAAACCTGATCCAACACAGAGACAGGGATGCTTCCGGCTACACTCGCCCCTCATGACGACCGATCGAGCCACGTCTTCCTCCGCCGACTCCATCGGCGGCGCCGGCGCCCCGGTTCGGCCTCGGATCTTCTCGGGCATCCAGCCGTCCGGAACCGTCCATCTCGGCAACGATCTCGGCGCGATCCGGAACTACGTCGCGCTCCAGGCGGAGTACGAGGCGATCTACTGCATCGTCGACTATCACGCCCTCACGAGCACGCACGAGCCCGACGTGCTCCGGCAGCGAACCCGCGAGATGGCCGCCGGGCTCCTTGCCCTGGGCCTGGACCCGGCGACGTGCACCCTGTTCGTCCAGAGCCACCGACCGGAGCACACGGAGCTGGCGTGGCTGCTGTGCACCGTCACGCCGGTCAGCTGGCTCGAGCGGACACCGACGTACAAGGAGAAGGTCCAGCAGCAACCGGACGACGTCAACCACGGGCTGCTGACCTATCCGGTCCTGCAGGCGGCCGACATCGTCATCTACAAGGCGTCCCTGGTCCCAGTCGGCAAGGACCAGGCGGCGCATCTCGAGCTGTCGCGCGAGATCGTGCGGGCGTTCAACCGCCGGTATGGGGACACGTTTCCGGAGCCCGAGGCCGTGTTCACCGAGGCGCCGACGGTCCTCGGCACGGACGGCGTCCGGAAGATGAGCAAGTCGGTCGGGAACACGATCGACGTCCTCGCCGATCCGGACCTGATCCGCAAGCAGGTCATGTCGATGGTGACCGACACGCAGCGGGTCCTGCGATCGCAACCCGGCCGGCCCGAGGTCTGCAACGTCTGCCAGCTCCACCGGTTCTTCGGGTCGGACTACGAGGAGATCTGGGACGGCGAGCGGACGGCTCGGACCGGGTGCGTCGACACGAAGCGGCTCCTCGCGGAACGGATCATCCGGCACTACGCGCCGGCCCGCGAGCGGTATGCCGAGCTCATGGCCCACCCCAAGGAGATCGAGGGGATCCTCGAAGCCGGCGCCGACCGGCTCCGCCCGAAGGCGGAGGCCACGATGGACGAGGTCCGCCAGCGGATGGGGCTTCGCTGAGGGGTCGGTCAGCGGCCGACTGCTCCAACATCGCAGTCAGCGCAGCGGCGGTGCAGTCGCGGTGAATGGGTGGCGGCTACCATGAGGCCGAAGGGGAGGGGCGCCGCCCCTCCCTCGGACGACGACCAACGGCGAACCGAACCCGCCCGAGGATGCTGAGCGTGACCGACCGACAACGGCGCTGGCTGACCGCGGCGCTCATTCTCGGGACGATCGTCCTGGCGATGGTCGCAATCGAGCTCGCCGCGACGGTGTTCTTCGCCTTCGGCGACGTGATCCTCGTCTTCTTCCTGGCCTGGCTGCTCGCCTTCATCCTCAGCCCGGTCGTCGCCGGGCTGACCCGTCTGGTTCCGGTCCTGCCCCGGATCGGTGCGGTCGTGCTCGTCTACGCGACGTTGGTCGGGGCGATCGTGCTCGTCGTGATCCTCGTCGCCGGTGCGCTCGCCCAGTCGATCGGCGACTTCGTCGCCAGCGTTCCGACCCTTCGTGGTGACCTGCCCCGCATCGTCGCGCCGTGGCAGGATCGACTCAACCACCTCGGTCTCGGCCAGGTCGACCTTGCCGCCCAGGCATCGAGCTTCCTGGACAACCTCGCCGATTACGCCCTCCAGCTGGCAGGCCCGGTCCAGCAGCTGGCGGTCGCGAGCCTCGGCGCGCTCGGCAACCTCCTCATCGTCCTGATCCTGTCCCTCTACATGGTCGTCGACCGCGACGCGATCCTCTCCTTCCTGTTCCGCCTCGTCCCGCCGAACGCGAAGGAGGAGGCGCGCCTGCTCGAGGTGAGCGTCGCCCGGTCCTTCGGCGGGTTCCTCCGCGGCCAGGCGCTCCTCGGCGTCGTCTACGCCGCGGTCGCGGCGCTGACGAGCGCGGTGCTGGGACTGCCGTACCTGGCCGTCTCGACGGCGGCAGCGGGCGTCCTCATGGCGATCCCGTTCTTCGGGCCATTTGTCGCCTGGGCGCCACCGGTGGTGGTGGCCCTGCTCGTGCCCGGCGACAAGGCGATCCTGGCCTTCATCCTGATGGCCGTCGGGTGGCTGATCGTCATGAACGTGCTCCAGCCGCGACTCATGCAGGAGGCCGTCGGGATCCACCCGATCGTCGTCCTCGGCTCGGTCCTCGTCGGAAGCAAGGTCGCCGGCGTCACGGGCGCAATCTTCGGAATCCCGATCGCGGCGGTTCTCTCCGCCTTCTTCTTCCATTTCCTGATCCTGAACCGGGAGCCGGCGCCGGTCGCCGCTCGGGCCGCCCGGCGAGTCGAGGAACGCGAGGGGCGCCCGATCCGGGTGCCCCACGAGCCGGTTCCGGGCGTCGATCCCGACGTGACGGCCTGATCGCGTGACGCAGGACGATCGGCGGCCGCCGGGCGACGACGACGGCGAAACCGAGAGGAGCACCCGTCGCGGCTCGCGCGGGGAGGCGGACCGGGCCGACGAAGGACCGGCCGACCGACCCGACATGACCCGGGAGCGGGCCCGGACCGAGCGCCGCGATCTCGACAAGGAGCGGGGCGAGCCGGTGGCCGGGGGGGCGGCTCGCGGCGGGCCGCGTGCGCTCCGGCCGTCGGCCCGGCCGCTCCACGACTGGACGACGCGGCCGCGGATCCTCATCACGAACGACGACGGCATCGAATCGCGCGGGCTGCTCGCCCTGAAGAACGCACTCGACCCGATCGGCGATACGACGGTGGTCGCGCCGGATACGAACCAGAGCGCGGTCGGCCACCAGAAGACGTTGATGCGGCCGCTCCGCGTCCGCGAGCG
>DATAQF010000174.1:0-2337 GCA_036264795.1 Candidatus Limnocylindrales bacterium
GTTCTTGATCGCCTGAGCGATGACGGCGCCGCTGCCCGGGCCCTTGGCCTCGATCGTCGCCCCCAGGTCAGGCCGCTCGACCAGCCAGGCGAGGAGGCCGTCGAGGGTCGGGATGCGCGCACCGGCGAATGGAGACCCGAACCAGCTGCCCGCATCGAGGCCGCGCAGCTCGGCGCTCGCATGCCGCTCGAACGGACCCGTCCCGTCGGTCGTGCGATCGAGCTCCTCGTCGTGGAACACCAGCGCCACGCCGTCCGCAGCCAGCTGAACGTCGAGCTCGATGTAGTCGACGCCGGCCGCGACGGCGAGCTCGAAGCCGGCGAACGTGTTCTCGGGCGCCTCGCCGGCCGCGCCCCGGTGCCCGCCGATCCGGAGGCCGAGCCCCGGCGTCGTCCAGTCCATCGTCACCGTCGCCCGGTCCGTCGTGCGCACCGGCCGGCGCCCCGGGCGCCGATCATCCGCAGCCGTCCATGAGCGCGCCCGAGCCGATCCTGTTCGCCCACCGCGGCGCGTCCGGCTACCGGCCCGAGAACACGCTCGAGGCATTCGCGCTGGGGCTCGAGCAAGGCGCCACGGGGATCGAATCGGACACGTGGCTGAGCGGCGACGGCGTGCCGGTGCTCGTCCACGACCGCACGATCGCGCTCCCCGGCCGACGGATCCCCGTCACGCGGCGGACGGCCGCGGAGCTGTCGACGTTCGGCATCCCGACGCTCGCCGATCTCTATGCGAGCCTCGGGACCGATTTCGAGCTGTCGCTCGACGTCGAGCATCCGCCGGTCGCCGTGCCGATGCTCGAGATCGCGATGGCCGCCGGCGCAGCCGGTCGCCTGTGGGCCTGCCACGACGATCTCGGCCTGCTCGCCGATCTGCGGAGCCGATCCCGAGCGGTCCGGCTCGTCTGCTCGACGCGGCCCCGCCGCGTGCCGGGCGGCGTGGCCGGAATTCCGGCGCTGCTGGAGGCCCTCGCGACGATACCCGCCGAGGCGCTGAACATGCACTGGCGCGACTGGACGCCGCACCTCGTCGCGGCCACGCACGATGCCGGGCTGCGCGCCTTCGGCTGGGACGCCCAGACGGAGGTGGCGGTCGAGCGGCTGCTCGGCATCGGCATCGACGCGCTCTACGCCGATCATCCCGATCGCCTCGTCGCGCGCGTCCGCTCCACCGGCGCGCGCAGCCGCCGCGGCACCTGAGATCCCGAGGCCCCGGCGACGCCGGGGCCTCGGACCGTCGATCCGGGGCGAAGCCTACGGACCGTTCTTGTCGATCTCGCCCTGGATCTGGCCGGCCAGATCGCCGAGGGCCTTCTCCGACGTCGCGGACCCGGTCAGGACGCTGTCGAGCGCCGTGTCCATGCCGTCGTGGAGCTCGGACCACTGGGAGATCATCGGGTTCGTCCAGGTCTTCGGGAAGTTGGCGATGTCGAGGAACGTCTTGAAGTGGGGGACGCCGGTCAGCGCCGGATCGGTCGTCAACGACTTCAGCTGGGGGACGCTCGCGTTCTGGAGCGCCATCTTGCGCGAGGGATCGGCGGTCATCAGGTACATCCCGAACTTCGCCGCCGACTCCGGGTCCTTCGAGCCTTTCGGGATGAAGAACGCGTTGCCGTTGACGAAGCCGGCCCCGTACATGGCGGTGATGTCGGTCGGGAACGGCGCGGTCTCGTACTTCAGGTTGGGCGCGAAGTTCGGGGCGTAGGCCGCACCCGGGACCCACTCACCGAAGAGTCCCATCGCAACCTTGCCGGTGTAGAAGAGGTCCTCGTCCTCGGACCCCTTGCCGGCGATCAGGTTCGTGAGGGCGCCCTTCTTGTCGTACTCGTCGTGCCACTTCTTGTACCAGTTGAACCACGCCACGCACTCGGGGCTGTTGACGGTCACCTTCTTCGTCGCATCGTCGTAGTACTTGCACCCGAACAGCTGGGACAGCTCCGTCAGGTTCTTGCCGGGATAGTCGGGGATGAAGCCGGCCCGGGCCAGGCTCCCGTCGGGGTTGGATTTCGTGAGCTTCTTCGCCATGTCCCAGAGCTCGGTCAGGTTCTTCGGCGGCTTCGTCGGGTCGAGCCCGACCTCGGTGAACGCGTCGGTGTTCCAGAAGAAGCCCCAGGTGTCCTGGAGGAAGGGCAGCCCGTAGAGCTTGCCCTGGTACTTCACCCAGTCGAGCGATGCCGGAATGATGTCGCTCGTGTTGGCCCCGATCTTCGTCAGGAGGTCGTCCATCGGCAGGATGACGTTGTCGTGGGCGAAGCCCGGGATCGGCAGGTTGTTGCAGGTGATGACCATGTCGGGCGGCGCCCCGCCGGCGACGGCCGCGGCAATCTGCTCGGGGTTGATC
>DATAQF010000197.1:0-12719 GCA_036264795.1 Candidatus Limnocylindrales bacterium
CCGACGGGTTCCGGTGCGCCGTCGGGCTCGGCGGGCGCGTCCGCAGGTGCCCCCTCCGGGCCGTCGCCGAGCTCAGCCGCCGCTCCGTGATCCCCCTCCGGGACGCGAACCCGGTCCGCCGGGTCCCGATCGTCACGATCGGACTGATCGTGGCCTGCGTCGCGGTCTTCGCCTACGAGCTCGGGACGCAGTCGACCGGCGGCGACAGCGCCCTCGAGGCGATGTTTCGGCGGTACGGACTGGTGCCGGCGAACCTGACGGCGGCGTTGAGCGGCCACCGGGCAGATCTCGGTCGCGAATTGCTCACGATCCCGACGAGCATGTTCCTGCACGGCGGGTGGCTCCACCTGATCGGCAACATGCTCTACCTGTGGATCTTCGGCAACAACATCGAGGATCGCCTCGGGCGGCTGCGGTTTCTCGTGTTCTATCTCGTCGGCGGGTTCGCGGCCGCCGCAACCCAGGTGCTCATCGCGCCCCATTCCGCAGTGCCCGTCATCGGCGCGTCCGGGGCGATCGCCGCGGTGCTCGGGGCGTATCTCGTCCTGTTTCCGAGGGCCCGAGTCCTGTCGCTTGTCTTCCTCGGGTTCTTCTACCAGCTCCTCGAGGTGCCGGCCCTGATCGTGCTCGGGCTGTGGTTCGTCCTCCAGCTCATCGACGGCCTCGCTTCGCTCGGCGTCGAGAGCTCGGCCGGGGGCGTCGCCCTCTTCGAGCACATCGGCGGATTCATCCTCGGGGTCGTGGTCGGACTGCTGCTGCGGACGGTGACGCGGCGGCCGCCGCCGCGCGTTGCCGAGCCGCCGTCCGGGTTCGGCGTGGGATAATCAGGGCCATGGCGAGCGAGGAGCCGCTTCCCCGTAACGGCCTCGTCGAGATGGTCGTGGAGAGCGTCCGCGTCCACATGCTGTCGAGCCGCCACGTGGTCATCCTGAAGGAGACCGACCACGATCGCTACCTCCCGATCTGGATCGGCCCGTGGGAGGCCAGCGCGATCGCGATGAAGCTCCAGGGCCTGACGCCCGACCGGCCCCTCACCCACGACCTGTTCGCGAGCGCGCTCGAGGGGCTCGGCGTCAGGGTGGACCGGGTCGTGATCTCGACTCTGGCCGAGGAGACCTACCACGCCCGCCTGCATCTCGAGCGGGACGGCCACGTCTTCGAGATCGATTCGCGACCGTCCGACGCGCTCGCCCTGGCGGTCCGGACGGGTGGCCGCATCTTCGCCAGCGAGCTCGTCCTCGAGCAGGCAGCCCTCGGCGCCGACGGGAACGGCGACGACGAGTCGAGCGAGGTCGATGCCGAGGGATCGTCGCTCGAGTCGACCGGGGAGCGGATGGTCGACCCCCGGCTGGACGTCTTCCGCGACTTCGTCAACTCGCTCGACGTGGATCCGGGCGGGGGCGAGAGCCGCCAGGGCTGACGGGCGTCAGCCTCCGTCGAGGACCGGCTCCCCGCGCCGGAGCGCCCGCTCGCGGTTCGCCCACATCCGCAGCCGCAGGAGCCAGAAGTCGCGAACCGCACGGAATACGACCGATGGCTTCGCGCCCGTCGGTGAGCCCGCCGTCCGTGGGTGATGCGGGACGCCGACCTCGGCGACCGAGCGTCCCGCGACCTGGAGCTTGATCAGCACCTCGGCCGAGAAGAAGGCCCCGCCCGACTCCACGGCGATCCCCTCGAGCGCCTCCCGCCGGAACAGCTTGCACGCGCAGTCGACGTCGCGAACCCGAAGGCCGAAGAAGATCCGGTTCGCGAGCCGGTAGGCGCGCGCGTAGAGCGTGCGGACGAGGGGATCGGCTCGCTTGATCCGGTAGCCGACCACGACATCCGGACGATCCGCGGCGGCGAGGCGGGCGATGAGCCCGCGGAGGTCCGCGACGCGGAATTGACGGTCCCCGTCGGTGAACGCGACGTGGTCGAACCGCGCCGCGCCGAACCCCGACCGCAGGGCGGCGCCGTAACCGCGATTCGTCGGGTGATGGACGGCCCGGACGATCCCCGGGTGCGCCGCCGTCAGATCGTCCGCGATCTGTGCCGTCCGGTCTCGGGACCCGTCGTCCACGATCACGATCTCGAAGGTGTCGGCGAGTGACGGCAGCGTTTGCAGGGCCTCGTCGACGAGACCTTCCAGATTCGCCTCCTCGTTGTGCGCCGGGAAGAAGTACGACAGCCGCGCCAGCCGCTCCGTCACCAGCCGCCCCCGCCGACCCGGAGGGCCGCCGTCTTCGGCGTGACGCGGAGCAGGTTCGACGCGGTGGGCGCGCCGACGGACGCCACCGTGAAGCGGGCTTCGACCGCCGGCAGCTCGCTCGTGCCGTTCCGGATCAGGTAGACGGGGCGCGTGGCGATGTAGCGGTCGATCACCTGGTTGAGCTCTCCAAGGTTCAGGTCGAGACGGGTTCGGTCGTCGATGATGTAGATGTCGGGGCGTCGCCCGGCGACGATCTGCTCATACCATAGCGGGGTCGAGTAGCTCCACCATGAGATGACGACGGCATTGGGCTCGACCGCGCTCAGCACGTCGTCGACCCAGGCCTGGGCCGACCGATCGTGGGACCGATCGACCGTCGTGGCTCGGTCGGAGAGGGCCAGCAGGCTCGGGGCCAGCAGCAGCCCGGCGACGACGATGACGCCGGCGACCCGGAGCGGGTCGATCGCGCCGAACCGCCCGACGCGGGCCGGCGTCGCGCTCCGCGCTGGCCCCGATTCGAAAGGAACGGCGGGCAGCTCCCCGGCATCGTCGGGCCCGTCCTGGGCCAAGCCGATGTTTCCGAGCATCGCTTCCACGAAGGTGGCTCCCAGGATCGCCAGCCACGTCCAGGCGAACACGGCCGGGCCGATGTAGTAGCGGTCGATCGCTCCGTCCGGGTAGACCGAGTTGAAGAAGCAGGTGATCGCGGCCGCCGATCCGCTCAGCAGCGCGTAACGCGGCAGGCGGACGGCCGTGACGGCGAACGCGACGAGGATCAACGGCGCGAGCGGGCCAAGCTGCTGGCCGGCGATCGTCGTGAGGTCGGAGATTCGCCGCGGCCAGTCCCCGAGCGGATCGGTGATCCAGCCGTGGAACTGCTGGCCGAGGGTCACGTACCAGAACCCATCCCACGTGCTGGGATCGGCGTAGACGAACGGCGCCCGGAACCAGCCTGCCCGGAGCGGCAGCTCGAGGCGGACCAGCACCGCCGGGATCGCCGCCGCCGCCAGGCACGTCGCGATGAGGCGAGGGCGGCGGGCGACGTCCGGGGCCACGGCGAGCACGTAGAGGACGATCGGCGGGCCGAGCAGCAGCGTCAGCGAGTGGTTCCCGGTCGAGATCCCGGTGACGACTGCCGCCGCGACGAGCCAGCGATCGGCCCGGGCCCGTTCGATCGGTCGACTGTCCGGGTCGGCGGGGTTGCCACGGCGAGCCTGCTCCCATCGGACGAGGAGCCAGACGATCAGGATGAGCAGCGTGAAGTGGAGCGCGTGCGGATCGGCACGCGTCCCGATCGCCCAGACGATCGGCGTCAGGGCCACCCCGACTCCCGCGACGAGGCCCATGACGAGCGAGCCCGTGAGGCGCCGGGCCAGGTCGACGGTGAGTCCCGCCCCGAGACCGACGAGGATCGCCGACAGCACGTTGATCCTGAGGGCCGGCTCGCCGATCGGCGTGAGGAGCAGCGAGGCCAGCCAGCCGAGCAGCACGTACGTCGGGTAGCCCGTCGGGTGGGCCGTCCCCATGACCGGCAGGACCGTCTGGAACTCCGCGGTGTCCCAGAAGCCGAGCCCGGGCATCAGCCGCCAGATGCACAGCGCAAATGCGAGCAGCCCCACGCCGATCGCCGCCGCCCACGATGCGAGGACCGACCAGTCCGTGAGCCGAGCGCGCGTGTCGGTGACGGGAGTCGCGTCGCGCTCGGCCCCATCCGCGATCGTCACCAGCCGAGCACGTCGGCCCAGGCGACGCCCCACAGGTTGATCGCGACCGACGCGACGATGAGCACGACAGCCGGAACGACCCAGCCACGCAGGCCGCGTCGCGCGATCCATTCGAGCCCGATCGCGACGAGGAGAAGAGCCCACGGCACGAAGTCGTTGCTGAACCGGTAGCCGAACTGGACCCATCCCTGGCTGAAGTGCATGAGGTTGACGAACGCGACGAGGAGCACCGCGAGCGTCGCCCCCGTGACGAGCCGCGAGTGGCCATAGCCCCGACGGATGGCCGGCAGGGCAAGGAGATAGGCCGGGCTCGTCAGGAGGATGCTCATCCCCGTATCCCGCGGCAGGAGCAACGGGCAGTCCGGGTTGAACAGCCCGCGGACCGCATCGGGTGCGGTGCACAACGGCCCGCCCGTGCCGAGCGCCGAGGGGACAACGGTCGGGGCGAGGACCGGAGTGTTCAGGAACATGATGGCGAAATTCTGCGGCAGATAGCGCGGATCCTCGATCGCCCACGCCAGGTTGTAGTGGAGTGGCGTGTAGAACCCGGCCTCGAGCCGGTACAGGTACTCGTAGCCGGGATGGAGGAGGTGGCCGGTCGTGACGAGGTTGTAGGCAACGAGGAGCCCGATCGGGATCGCCGCTCCGATCGCGGCCGAGAGACCGCGCCGTTGCCATGACCCACCGGAGCCGACGAGGACGAAGAACGGCGCGGCGAAGACCACCGTCAGGCGCGACGTGCAGGCGAGGCCGAAGAGGAACCCGGCGAGGAGCTGATGGGGGTCGGGAACCAGCCGCCGAGCGTCGAGGCGCCGCCGCGGCAGTCCCTCTGGGCCGTCGAGGACGCCGTCGTGGAGGACATCGTCGTCGAGGATGTCGTCCTCGTCCCGGGCCGCGTTCGGATCGTGGCCGACGGCGACGCCGATCGCCGCAAGCGCCAGCCCGACGGCGAGCACGTGGGCCTGGTACCAGGTCGTCCCGATCTGGGCCGCGTACCAGAACACGGTTCCGAACGCGAAGAAGATGGTCGCTGCGATCCTCACCCAGGGCCGGATCGGCAGGCGTCCGAGCACCCACCAGGCGAGCCCGACATCGATCGCGCCGAGGACCGCGAAGACCAGCTGACCGTCCGCCGCCAGACCCCACAACGCGACGAACGGCATGAGCACGACGGCCGGCAGCGGCGGGAACGGGATGACGCCGCGAGAGACGCCGTCGGTCGTCGCGACGGGCAACACGTCCTGGAAGAACGCGTTGCCCGGTGAGCCGCCGCTGCCCTCGACGGGGAAGCGGATCGCCGCCTTGCCCTCGAGGAAGGCCAAGGCCTGCCACTCGAAATGGTCGTAGTACCGGAACGGGTGGCTGATGGTGTAGACGACCAGGGCGATCGCGACGAGCGCCAGGCCGACTCCGATCGCGACGAGCGTCGAGGGTGGCTGGAGATCGTCGTGGGGAGGCTGCGATCGACCCTGTGCTACCCTGCGGTCCACCTCAACGCTCGTTCGGGGAGATCCATCCCTTGTCGTCCGGCCGCGTTCCGGGCGGACCGAGCCGGGACGCGGACGCGCCGACGCGGAGACCCTGGACGCGGGAGGACGCCGGCACGATCCTGGTCGTTCTCGCGCTCGGGCTCGCCTTCCGGCTCATCATCGCATACGTCAATCCGGGGTCGGGTTTCAAGGTCGATCTGGATTCGTTCCACGCCTGGGCCGACAACCTCGCCAGGCAGGGCCTCCAGGGCTTCTACGAGCGGCCGTTCTTCCACGACTACACGCCCGGCTATCTCTATGTCCTGTACGTCGTCGGCCTCGTGGGGAACGCCCTCGGGGGCATCGGCGACCTGATCAAGATCCCGCCGATCATCGCCGACGTCGCGCTCGGCTGGCTCGTCTGGTCCATGGCCCGGGAGATCGGCGCCGGGCGGCGCGCGGCGCTGCTGGGCGCGGCCCTCGTCGTCGTCAACCCGGTGTCCTGGTTCGACTCCGTCGTCTGGGGCCAGGTCGACTCATTCGGGGTCGTGTTCATGCTGCTCGGCCTCCGGGCGCTGTGGCACGACCGGCCGGAGCGAGCGGCGATCCTGACGGTCGTGGCGGCCCTGATCAAGCCGCAGCTGGCGATCCTCGCTCCGATCGTCGCGATCGTCACGATCCGCCGGGCGCTGTGGCCGGCCCGCGACGGCGAAGGTGACGAACCCGCGGCTGCGGAGGGCTCCTCCGTCGCTGCCAGGGCATCCGCAGTGCCCAGTCGGCCGCCGGCGACGTCGCTCGGGCGGCTTCGGGCCCGCCTCGATGCCTGGGAATCCCGGACCGACCGCCCGATCCGGATCGTCACGACGGCCATCGCCGGGTTGCTGACCGCGGTCGTGCTGTGCTTCCCGTTCGGGTTGTCGGTCATCGCCCCCGGCACGAATGGATCGCCCGTTACCTCGGGCCTCCTCGACCAGATGCTGAAGACCGCCGGCGAGTACCCCTACGCCAGCGTCAATGCGTACAACCCGTGGGCTCTCGCCGAGGTCGGCGGAAACGGGGTCGCCGTCAACAGCGGCTGGGCATGCGACACGGTCATCCTCCAGGCCGAGCCGCCGATGCCGACCTGTCCCGAGGCGGTCATGGTCGGACCGCTTCCGGGGGTCGTCGTGGGCGCACTCCTGCTCCTGGCGGCATTCGTCGCCGTTTGCGTCATCGTCGCGCGACGGCCCGATCGCGTGACGATGCTCACCGGCCTCGCCATCCTCTCGGTCGCCTTCTTCGTGCTGCCGACCCGTGTGCACGAGCGATACCTGTTCCCGTTCTTCGCGGTCGGAGCCATCCTCGCGGCCTTCTCCTGGCGGTGGCGAGCGGCGTACATCGTCCTGTCGATCACGACGTTCCTGAACATGTACGTCGTCCTGACGACCCTCTACACGGACAACCCCGGGATCCGGGACTGGCTCGGGATCGGAGCGGCAATCCGCGGCCGGAGCGGCGTGACGATCGTCGCCCTTGCGACGCTGGCAGCCGCGCTCTGGGTGTTCGCCCAGCTGCGGCCGGGGGCAGATCGAAGCCTCCGCGGGGAGCTGGCCGCCAGTGCCCTCCCGGAGGAGGCCGTCGACGAGGATTGGCCGGATGCCGATGAGGAGCGGCCTCCGGACGGAGCCACCGATGCCCGTCCCGAGGAGCGCCCCGGCCGCGACGCCTCGCCGCGATCGCCCCCGTCCGTTCGACCGGTCGGCGGCTCCTCGACGGCGCTCGCCGCCGCCTCGCTCCCCTGGGCGACGAGCCGTCAGGCGCTGCCGACCTGGAGCGAGGCGCCATCCTTGGTCGAGCTCGGCCCATGGCGCTGGTTCCGGACGAAGCTGGCCGAGCGCCCGATCCGGGCCGATCGCTCCCATGACCTCCACGACGAGCCGGGCGGCCGGTTCGACCGGTTCGATCTGTGGCTGCTCGCCGTCCTCGTCGTCTCGATCCTCGGCATCCGGATGTTCCGGCTCTCCGAGCCGTACCAGATGCACTTCGACGAGGTCTATCACGCCCGAACCGCGACCGAGTTCCTCCAGGACTGGCGGTACGGGATCAGCCACGACATCTACGAGTGGACCCACCCGCATCTCGCGAAGTACGCGATGGCGGCCGGCCTCGTGGCCGTCGGCGACGACCAGGTCAGCGCCACGAGCAACCTCGGCGTCCCCGTCCTCGACGCGGTGATCGAGCCGCGTCACGATGACGCGACGCTCCCCGGCGGCCGGGCCGGCGATCGCGTCGACGTCGTCACGGGCTCGGAGCTGCGGTCGTACGACCTCGTCAGCCGGCGCCTGCTCGCGACGATTCCGATCGATGGGGCGCGGGCCGTCGCGTTCGACTCGACCGGGAATCAGCTGTTCGTCGGCGCGACCGACGGCAGCATCTCCCGGATCGACGGCCGGTCGCTCGATGCGCTGCGATCCGGTTCGGGCAGTGGCGTCGCCCCGGAGACCGTGGCCTTCGGCCAGGTCACGGGAACGATCAAGCGGATGTTCGTCTCGCCCGACGGCGCGGACGTGCTCGTCGCCACGACGGACGATCGACTCGCGACCCTCGATTCCACCTCGGCCGAGGTACTCGGCACGGTCCAGCTCAAGGGAATCGCGGACATCGCGCCGGCGGGGACGGGCCCCGCCCTCGTCGGGGCCCCGGGCGCCGTCGCCAATCCGAGCGCGGCGGCCACGACGATTGCGCAGCTCCTCGGGGGCGACGCGGCGACGTACGCGCGGCGCCTGGCGATGACGACGGAACGAATCGTTCTCGGCCCGATCAAGGGCACCGACACGAGCGCGAAGGTCCAGGCGGCCATCGACGACGGCCGGCTGGCGGGGCTCTCCATCCAGGCTCTGCCGCAGATCGCCGTCGCCGACGCGAACGGGGTCGAGCTGATCGATCCGGCGACCGGCGAGCGGGTCACGACGGTATCGGTCGGCAGCGCCGCACACGGCCTCGCGCTGACGACCGTGGACGACGCCAAGCTCTACGTCAGCGCGGATCCCGACACGACCACTCCCGGAAAGGGCCGGATCGCCATCGTTGCGGTCGGTGGCGATGCGGCGAAGAACGGCGCGACGCTCATCGAATCGATGCCGATGCCCGGGCCCGTCACGCGAGTCGCCTACGACGATGCGACCCAGATGGTCCACGTCCTCGGACGAACGCCCGACGGCAGCGCGTCGACCGTCTACGTGATCGAGACGCACGCGCGAGCCGTCTATGCCGATGCGAGGCTCCCGATCGAGCCAACGGCCTGGGCGATGGACGTCGCCCGCCCCTACCCGACCGACGACCGCCAGCAGATCCTCGTGTTCGACGGGGCCGGCACGACGGCGAGCGTCGAAATCGGCAAGCACGAGTTCGCGTGGCGCCTGCCGGGCGTGCTCGCCGGCGCAGCGATGGCCGCGTTCCTCTACGTGCTTGCGAGGATCCTTTTCCGCCGGCGCGGCGTCGCTGTGCTCGTCGGCTTGATGAGCCTGGCGGATGGGATGCTCTTCGTCCAGTCACGGATCGGGATGAACGACGCCTACGTCGGGCTCGGGATCGTCGCCGCCTACACCCTGTTCGCGGCGATCTGGACCGGCGCGTGGCGCCACCGCGGGGCGTTCTGGATCGCGATGCCGTTGATCGGCGCCTTCCTCGGCTTCGCCCTGGCGTCGAAGTGGGTCGGGTTGTACGCGATGGCCGGGATCGCCTTCCTGATCATGATCCGCAGCGCGCTCGGCCGGTTCGCGACGATCGTCGCGCTCGTGATGATGACGTCGATCCTCGGCTATCTCGCGATCAACGTTCCGGCCGGCGGCGGGCTCGGCAACCTGCCCTTCGTCGCCATCATGATTGCGCTGACGATCGTCGCCGTCGTCGCCAACGTCCTCCATCCCGTCGCGTGGTCGCTGGACGAGATCCGGTTTGCCGTCGCCGCACCGGTGGCGTTCGGGGGCGTCATCGCCCTCGCCGCGATCGGCACCGGCCAGGCGCAGGCAACGCTGACCCTGGGCTCGCTCAAGGCCACCCCGCTCGAGATCGCCCTCGCCCTCGCCGCGCTGGGACTCGTGGTGTGGGTCCTCTTCACGCTCGCCGCCCGGCTCGGCTTCGGCCCGCTGGCCCCGCCGCCCGATCCGAGCGACCCGGCCGCCCTGCTTCCCCCGCCGTCACCTCCGCCCGCCGCGGACTGGCTCCGGCCCGGTGCGCTCTTCGGGCTGCCGATCGTCTGGATGGTCGCCTGTCTCCTGGTCCTGCCGATCGGGCTCTATGTCCTCTCGTACGTGCCCTGGGCGTTCATCGACACCCACCAGCTCGTCGACGGCTGGCCGGCCGGGCACACCGGCGGTCAGACGCTCCTGAAGCTCACCGGCGACATGTACGCCTACCACAACAACCTCTCGACGCCCCACGCCGCGTCGTCGCCCTGGTGGGCATGGCTGTTCGACTTCAAGCCGGTGTGGTTCTACCAGGAGGGATTGGCCGGGAACACGACCGCGGCGATCTACGACGCCGGCAACCTCGTGATCTGGTGGCTTGGCCTTCCCGCCCTCGGATTCGCGGCGTGGCAGGCGTTCGCCCGGCGAAGCCTGCCGCTCGCCCTGATCACGATCGCCTTTGCCTGGCAGTGGGTGTCGTGGGCCCGGATCGATCGGGCCGCGTTCCAGTACCACTACTACACGAGCCTCCCCTTCCTCATCCTTGCCCTCGGCTACTTCCTGTCCGAGCTCTGGAACGGCGCGTCCCGTCGGACGTGGCTGCTCGCACGGCTGGCCGCCGCGGTGGCAGTGCTCGGGCCGGCGCTGTTCTGGGTCTTCGACCGGCCGCTGTGCGGCCTCGTCGGCGTCGATCGGGTGGTCTCCGGCTCCGCGGCGTGCCCGCCGATCATTCCCCAGTTCGTCCTCACGACGCAGACGCTCGCGACGGCCGTCGTCGTGGGCCTGTCCGTATTGATCGTGGTCCGACTCCTGGGCCGCCTCCAGGTTCAGGATCCGACCGACCTGGAGTGGATCGATGGCGGCGGGAGCGGCGGCGTCGGCGCCCTTGCCGCGCGGGTCGGGTGGGCGGACATCGGACCGAGCACGCGGGCCCTGATCCTCCTTCTCGCGACCGCCGCCGCCGCCATCCTGCTGACCGTCCTGATCCGGTTCGCCCTGCCCGACGCCAACCTCCTCGCCTGGGATCGGATCCCGGTCGAGCCGGTCGCCCTGATCCTCAGCATTCCGGCGGTCCTGATCGCCGTCTTCGTGGCGACCGCTCGCGATGCTCGCCGCTTCGTCACGGGTGCCGTCGTCGCGATCGTCGCGTGGTTCGTCGTCGTCTACCCGAACATCTCCGCCCTGCCCCTGCCGACCGCGATCGCGAATGTCTACCAGGGCGTGCTGCCGACCTATCTGTATGCGTTCCAGTTCCCCGTGAGCACGATCCCGCGGAACACGGCGATCCAGCTGCTGAGCCCGGTGCCGCTCCTGCTCGCGGCGTCGGTCATCTTCCTGTCCGTCGTCGTCGCCTATTCCGCATGGGTGTGGCGATTGGCGCTGGCTGAGCGGCTCACCGACGAGCGTGACGGCCTGGAGCTCGGGCCGGAGGCCGGCGGTCCGGGCGGCACCGTTCCGGACGGCTGAGGGCCCCTGACGGCCGGACGTGTTCGCTGGGTATCGCGCCGCCGGGGTCAGTCGCCTCGAGGCACCAGGAGCCCGGACGATGACGCCACGAGATCGATCGTCTCGGGGAGCCGAATTGCCGGCGACCGAGGCGATGGCGGGATCGGCGCGTGGAAGCCGGGCGGTAGCTCACCGCGCGCGGACAGTCGGCGGATGATCACCCCGTAGAAGTCGTCGACCTTGGCCGTGACCCGCTCCCAGCTGAACTCCTGGGCGCGCTCTCGACCGGCCCTCCCCATCTCGGCGCGAAGCTCGTCGTCCCGCAGCAGTCGTCCGATCGCTGCGGCGAGCGGCTTCGGCTCGTTCGGTGGCACGAGAAGGGCTTCGCGACCGCGCCGGACGACCCCCTTGTAGCCGTGGATGTCGGAGGCGACGATCGGCGTCCCGGCGGCCATCGCCTCGAGGAGCACGATCCCGAAGGACTCGCCGCCCGTCGCGGGGGACACGTACACGTCCGCCGTCCGATACAGCTGCGCCTTCTCCTCGTCGCTGACCCGCCCGAGGAACTCGACGCCGCGGAGGCGGCGCGTCGCGATGTACCGCCGGGCCTCCTTCCCGAGCGGTCCGGTGCCGACGACGAGCAGGCGGCATTCGAAGCCGGCCTTCCGGAGGATCCGGTACGCCTTCAGGAGCTCCAGCAGGCCCTTGCGCGGCTCGAACCGGCCGACGAAAAGGATGTTCTGCGTGCCGTCCTGCCAGCGAGCAAGCGGAACCGCCCGCTGGAACCGGTCGACGTCGACTCCGTTCGGGATGACCTTGTACTCGCCGGGGAAGTAGCGGTCGATGAAATGCTTCGCCGCCCCGCTGACCGCGATCCGGCCATGGAGGCGAGCTGCCTCGCCTTTCATCACCTTGCTCCCGAACTCGTAGGACGGGGAGAAGCCGCCGTAGGCATGGAAGGTGGCGATGTTCACGCTCGTCGAGAGGCGGAGGATGATCGTCGAGAGGAACGGGACGAAGGGCTCGTGGAAATGGAGCAGGTCGAACCGCTCCCGCTCCAGCGTGTCCCGGACCTGTGAGACGAACCGCGGCGAGAGCGTGACGGTTCCGACGGAGCCGTTGACGGGCAGCGAGAAGCCCTTGCCGATCCGGATGATGTCGCCCTCGGAGGCGCGCTGGAGCCCGTGCGACGACGTCAGGATTCGGACGTCGTGGCCGCGCAGCCGGAGATTCTCGTACAGGTAGCGGACGTGCTGCGTGACGCCGCCCGGCAGCGGATAGACATACGGCGAGACTAGGCCGATCTTCATCGGGCCTCGTCGTCGATCGGGGCCGAGCGCTCGTCCAGGGCCCGGATCGCCGCCCACTCCTCGTCGAACCGCGGCGGCCGATGGCGACCACCCGGGTACCCCAGGTCACGACCCGATCCGTCCCGGCGCAGCCTCCCGCGGACGACCGCCCGCGCGTCCCGCGAGTACTTGCGGAGCTGCTTCCCGAACGTGAGGACCTGACCGCCCGTGGGCTGGAACGAGCCGCGGTGGTGGGTCTGGCCGGCGAGGATCGCGGCGCGCAGCTCCCCGGCGGACCGGCCGGGGAACGTCGACCAGCCCGTGCCCACGGCGGCAGCTTCGTGGGCGTCACTGTTGCCCACGGTCGGAAGGCCGTGCTCCGTCGCGAACGCGACGACCCGGCGATGCCACGGCCGCCCGAACATCGTCGGGTTGAA
>DATAQF010000199.1:0-2826 GCA_036264795.1 Candidatus Limnocylindrales bacterium
CGGATCCGCGGCTGGCTGACGACGATCCTCCTGAACGCCGGGCGCAACCGCAGTCGCGTCCGGCGTGTTCCGACGGTCGAGCTCGCGTTCGATCCGGGCTCCGAACCGCTTGCCGATCCGCTCGGCCGGCGCGAGGAGCGCGAGACGTGGGCGCGGCTGCTGGCCGATCTCACGCCGGCCCAACGCACCGCCGTGGTGCTCCGGCACGTGGACGGCATGTCGTATTCCGAGATCGCCGAGGCGGTCGGCCGGCCGGAAGGCACCGTCAAGGCTCATGTCCACCGCGGCCTGGCCGCCCTGCGAGCCGCGATCGTCGCGGCCGAGCGCCGCGAGCGCGAGGAGATCACCGCATGAACCTCGACGTGAATCCCGATCGGAACACCTCGGTTGAAGAAGGTGCGCTTGCCGGTCTGCGCGAGTCGGCGCCACCCGAGCTCGCCCATTCGACCCTCGTCGCGGTCGGGCTCGCCGACGACTACGCGGTCATCGATACCCCGATCGGGCCGCTCCGGGTCGCCTGGAACGGCCGCGGCGTGTCGGCCGTGGAGGCTGCCGTGGACGACGCGGCCTTCGAGGCGCGCTTCCATGCTCGGACGGGACGGCGGGCACGCCGACGGGACGGGCTGCCGGCGGAGCTCGCCCGAAAGATCGCGCGACGTCTCGCCGGCGATCGCCACAACCGCATCGACCTCGATCTGCGGGGCGCCTCGGACTTCGAGCGGGCCGTCTGGATGAAGGCTCTCGAGATCCCGCATGGCGAGGTCCGTCCCTATGGCTGGATCGCGGCAGAGATCGGTCGGCCGAAGGCGGTCCGAGCGGTCGGAACCGCGCTCGGCCACAACCCGGTGCCGTTGATCGTCCCGTGCCATCGCGTCGTGAGGAGCGATGGGATGCTCGGGCAGTACTCGCTGGGCGGTCCGGAGAACAAGCGAGCGATCCTCGCCGAGGAGGGCGCGGATCCGGACGAGCTCGAGGGACTTGCCCGGGCGGGCATCCGCTACTTCGGCTCCGACACGACCCGGATCTACTGCATGCCGACCTGCCGGGACGCGCGCCGGGTCACGGAGCGCCATCTCGTTCAGTTCGCGTCGGCAAAAGCGGCATCCGAGGCGGGCTACCGGCCGTGCCTGCATTGCCGACCGATGGCGGCCGCGATCGCCTGACGGCGCGCCCGGGGTGGATTACACTCCGAGGACCTTGGACCAGCCAGCTATGCCAAGCGGTGCGCCGCCGAGGAAGGCCTCGACGGCTCTCGTCTGGACCTCGATCCTGATCCTGTACGTCGTCTGGGGCTCGACGTACCTTGCGATCCGGGTCGCCGTCGTGACGTTTCCGCCGTTCGTCATGGGCGCGGTTCGGTTCTCGATCGCGGGCGTCGTGATGATCGCCGTCGCGTTCATCGCCTCCCGCGGCGCCCTGACCCGCCCGAGCGTCCGCGAGCTTCGGGACAGCGCGATCATCGGGACTTGCCTGATGTTCGGGGCATGGGCCTCGTTTCCTGGGCCGAGCAGACGGTTCCCTCCGGTCTCACGGGCGTGCTCATCGCGATGATGCCGATCTGGGTCGCGGTCTACAGCCGGGTCCTCATCGGCGAGCGACTGCCTCGTCTCGCACTGGGAGGCATCGCTCTGGGCATCGTCGGCGTCATCGCGCTGGTCGGCCAGGGACTCGGCGGTGGCCGTCTGGACCCGCTCGGCATTGCCGCCCTCGTGATCTCACCGATGGCCTGGGGAGCCGGCGCGACCTTCGCCGCGAACGGAGCTCGCCTGCCGGCCAACCCGATCCTTGCGACGGGCCTCGAGATGTTCAGCGGATCGGTCGTGCTCTTCGCGGCCGCCGTCGTCTCCGGGGAGATCGCGGCGTTCCGGCCGGAAACGTTGACCACGGACGCCCTTCTCGCGACGGGCTACCTGACGGTCGTCGGGAGCCTCGTCGCCTTCACGGCGTTCACCTGGGCGATCCGCCACGCACCCCTTCCGCTCGTCACGACCTATGCGTTCGTGAACCCGGTTATCGCCGTCTTCCTCGGCTGGCTGCTCCTGCACGAGACGGTCGAGCCCGTCCAGCTGGTCGCAGGCGGGGTCATCGTCACAGGCGTCGCGATGATCATCGCTGCCCGAAGCCGCATGACGGTCTCGGACGTGCCCTACGCCTCACCGTCCGAGAGCGAGGACCTGCGAGCGACCGGCTGACCGCCCGTCAGGTCCGCAGCAATCGGTCGCGTGCCAGGAGCAACGCGGCGATCAGCATTCCGCTCGTGCCCGCCAGAGCAGCACCGAACAACCCCGCTCGCCCGTTGCCATGGATCAGGCCGCCGACGACCACATGCCACAGCCCGAACGCGACCGCCGCGCCAAGCACGATGAGGACGAGCGCGAGAAGGACCCGTCGGGAACCGCGGAGGAGGGTCACCGCCGATCCTGGCCCGCGGAGCGCTCCCAGCCCTGTGCCGGCCACGGCTCGCAGCGGAGCGGTCGGTCTGACCGATAGCCGAGCGCGTACTCGGCCTGGATGATCGTGTGCAGCTGGCTCGTGCCCTCGTAGATCACGGCCGCCTTCGAGTTCCGCAGATAGCGCTCCACGGGGAACTCATTCGAATAGCCGTTCGCACCGTGGACCTGGATGGCATCGAGCGCGGACTGGACCGAATGTTCCGTGGCGTGCCACTTCGCGAGCGACGTCTCCCGCGTGTTCCGTCGACCCTGGTTCTTCAGCCAGCCGGCGCGCCACACGAGGAGCCGGCCGATTTCGGTGCCCGCGGCCATCTTCGCGATCATCTGCTGGACGAGCTGGTGCCGGCCGATCTCCTGGCCGAAGGTCTCCCGC
>DATAQF010000203.1:0-2401 GCA_036264795.1 Candidatus Limnocylindrales bacterium
GTCGACGATGTCGAACCGGCCGGTCGCCTCGACGGCGTCCGTGAGCGACGCGAACGCCGGTCGACCGAGGATCTCGGTCTCGTTGGGGTTGATCGGGACGCAGTCGTAGCCGGCCCGGATCAGCGTCCCGAGGACCCCGAAGGAGGGCCGCGCCGGGTTCGAGGAGGCTCCGATGACCGCGATCCGGCGGGCCGATCGAAGGACCTCGTCGATCCCCGCGTCGTCGAGGACCGCGACGGGACCGCGGCCCTCCTCGAGGTCGAGCAGCGCGCGGACGCGTTCGCGATCGTCGCGATCGGCGGACGTGGTCAGCTCGCGCCTTCCTTGACGTAGGGCCGGCCGACGGCCGCCGGCGGGATGCTTCGCCCGACGACCCCTGCGAGCACGATCATCGTTAGGAGATACGGCAGTGCGCCGAAGAAGTTGTTGTAGAGGCTCGGGTACGTCGCCTGGATGTTCGTGAGGAACACCCCGAGGTCACCCGCCGGTGGGTTCGCCCGGATCGCGATCCCGAGCGCCTCGGAGACCATGAACAGGAGCGCGCCACCGAACGCCCCGATCGGCGTCCAGCGGCCGAAGATCACCGCCGCCAGGGCGATGAACCCGCGGTTCGCGGTCATCCCGTTCTGGAACGAGGCATTGAACTCGAGCGTCAGCCACGCCCCGGCCAGGCCCGCGAACACGCCGCCGAGGATGACGTTTCGATAGCGGAGCCGGATCACGTCGATCCCGACCGTGTCCGCCGCTCGCGGGTGCTCGCCGACGGCCCGTGTCCGCAGCCCCCAGCGCGATCGGAACAGGAGAACCTGGAGAAGGATGACGAGGAAGATCACCGACGTCGTGATCGGCCCGGATGAGAAGAACATGCGGACGATCCAGCCGACGATCGGAAGGTCGAGGAGCTGGGCGGGCGGCTGAAGGACGTCGAACGTCCCGGCGCTGCCGCTCGGCCTGATCAAACGGTTCAGGTATCCGGTCAGGCCGAGGGCGATGATGTTGATGACCGTGCCGCTGATGATCTGATCGGCCCGGACGCTGATCGACAGCCAGGCGTGGAGGGCGGAGACGAGCATGCCCGCGCCGACCGCCGCGAGCAGCCCGACGATGAGCGCAGGCGTCGCACCGAAGATGCCCGGCGTCGCCGGCATCGCCTCGTTGACGACGACCGCGGCCATGAAGCCGACGAACGCGCTCGTCAGCATCATCCCCTCGATGCCGATGTTGACGATGCCGCTCCGCTCATTCATCACGCCGCACAGGGCACCCAAAGCGATCGGCGTCGCAAGCTGGAGCGTCTGGGCCGGGAGGTTCGTCGTGAAGATCGCGTCGATCAGATAGGCGAGGAACTGGACCACGAACCCGATGACCGGAATGCCGTACAGGATCTCCATCAGACCGTCGTCTCCCCGTACGTTCGGGAGACCGTCCCGATCTCGCCCGGCGTGACCCGCTCCGCCCGGATCCGGACGAGGCGACGGACAACCGTCTCCGCGGCGAGGAACAGCAGGATCAGGCCCTGGATGACGTCGATGATCTCGATCGGGATCTTCGCCGTGATCTGCATCGCCGGCGCGCCCGCCCGCATCGCCCCGAGGAGGATCGCGGCGAGCAGGATCCCGACCGGATGGGCTCGGCCCAGGAGCGCGACGGTGATCCCGGCAAACCCGATGGTGGTCCCGAAGACGGCCGGGTAGTAGCCGAGGCTCAGGATCTCGAACGCGCCGGCGAGCCCGGCCAGGAGCCCGCACATCGTCATCGTCAGGACGATCAGCTTCCGCGGGCTCATCCCCGCATAGCGTGCCGCGCTCGGGTTCGCGCCGACGCTCCGGATCTCGAACCCGAGCGGCGTCCGGTAGATGAGGATGTCGATCACGACGACGAGGACGAGCGCGATGACGATGCCGAGGTTGCCGTTCCGTCCGAACAGGATCGGCAGGGCCGAATTGCCGATGTCCGCCGTCCGGGCGAACGTCGGGCCGGTGATCTTGAACACGTCGTTGACGAGCCCGACGATCACGAACGCCGCGAGGGAGTTGAGCATGATCGTCGAGACGACCTCATGGGCCCCGGTGAACGCCTTCAGCGCGCCAGGGATGAAGCCGTAGATCGCGCCGCCGAAGGCCCCAGCGAGGATCGCGATCGGCACGGCGATCGGTGCCGGCTGGCCGGCGACGATGGCGCCGGCCAACGCCGCGACGAACCCGCCGACGAGCACCTGGCCCGTCCCGCCGATGTTGAACAAGCCGGCCTTGAAGCCGAGCCCGACCGACAGGCCCGTCAGGACCAGCGGGCCTGCCGCCGCGAACGTGCTCGTGAGGGCACGCGCGGCCTGGTCCGGGTTGAGCGAGAGCGCGAACGTGATCGTGTGCCCGCTCACGTCGAGGAACGACAGCCCCGTCGC
>DATAQF010000210.1:0-6074 GCA_036264795.1 Candidatus Limnocylindrales bacterium
AGCCGGTCCTCCTCCAGCGGGTCGCGGACGCCACGGTTCGCGTCGCGCAGAGCCGGGTGCCCGACGTCGCGTTCGTCCGGGAGGGCGCGATCGATCCCCCACCCGTCTGCGGCGATCTGGGCTACGTGGAGCAGGCTGCGCGCGACCTGACGCTCGTCGCGAGCCGCTACACAAGTCCCGGACAGCCGGTGATCGTGCGCGTCGACCAGGATCGCGACACGCCCTCCGAGGTCGTCTTCCGTGTCCACGATCGTGGCCCGCAGCTGACGTCGGCCGAGCGCACGCGCGCGTTCGACCTGCCCAACGGATCTGCCGTCGGGCGGCTTGGCGGGAACGGCGTGGGGCCCTTCGTCGCCCGCCAGCTCATCGAGGCGATGGGCGGGCGGGTCTGGGCCCGCAACCTGGCGGATGGCGGCGTGGAGATGGCCTTCGCCCTTCCAGTCGCCGCGGACTGACGCACGGCGGGAGGTCCGCAGCGCGCTCGGTCACCTCGGGCGCGGTCTGTGTCCGCGGCGAGGGCTCCTAGGGCTCGCGCCGCCGGTCGACCAGCGCGAACACCACGTCCAGCGCGACGAGCACCAGCCCGAGGGCCGCGATGACGGCCTCGACGCGCCTCCCGAGCGGGCCGTCCGCCCGCCGCCGCGCGGCATCCGTGTCGATCGCCGTGACCGTCGTGGTGTCCGACGGAAGGACGCTTCCCGGTTCGCGGCCGGCGAGCATGTCGCGCTCCACCTGGAGCCGCTGCCGGTAGAGGATCTCCCATTCGTCGTGCGGCACCGTCAGCACCGCAAGCTCGTCGTCGATCGCCTTCAGCGCCGAGGCGGCGGTCCGCGGATCCGGCCGATCACTGCCGGGCTTGCCGCCTGCGGCACGAGGCGCCGTCAACGCCTCGAGCTTCGCTTCGACCGCCTGCGCTTCGGCCGACGTCGTCATGGACGCCGCCGTGGCGGTCAGGCGGGTGGCGATCGCAGCGCGGGCTCGGGCTACGAGCGTCTTCTTGCCCGAGATCGAGATGTCGGACGGATAGAGCCCGATCTCGATGTCGCGCCCGACGAGGTCGACGAGCTGGCCTGGCACGAGCGACTTGATCCCCGGCCCGCCGATCCTGCTCAGCATCCGACCCGGCAAGGCGAGTGGCATCGGCGCCGGACGGCGGTCCACCGCCAGCCCCGCGTCGTCGAGAGCCCGTTCGAGATCGGCCACGACGCGGTCATAGCCGCCCGGGTGGACGACGATCGGCACGTGGGCATCGATCCAGCCGATGACCCGGTGATGCACGAATCGGACGATCCCGACAAGAGCGAGGATGACCAGTGTGATCGCGAGGGCGGCACAGAGCGGATAGCCGCGACCGACCTGCTTGAGGAGGTTTCTGCCGCGCGGCCGATTGGCGGGCTCCAGGACGAACAGGGTCGCGACGCCGACGACTGCCGGGACGATGAGCGCGCCGATCAGCATCGCGAGGCGGATCCAGCCGCGATCGACGACGGCCGGCGCCGGCACCGCCGCGATGAGGACCGATCCCACGTCCGGCAGGACGACGCCGATGACGAGAGCCGCCCACACGACCGACCCGAAGGTGATCAGGGCGAGCAGGACCTGCCGCTGCTGTGGCACCCGACCGAACAGGAGCGTCGATGCCCAACCGAGGGTGGTGGTCAGGACGCGTCCGGCGAACCGCCCGACGACGCCGAAGATCGCGGCGAGAAATGCCATGTCAGCCCGTGCGCCGGCGACCCGCCCGACGCTCGCGCGGGACGGATCTGCCCGCTCCGGACCGGCCGGGCGCGGGATGCCCTGAGCCGGGCGCGGGTCGGCGGCTTCTCGCCGTCGGTCCCGCCCGTCGCGCGTCCTCACCGAGTCGCGCCCGGAGGAGCGCGACGACCGCCCGCTCCTCGTCGGGCTCGGTGGCGCCGGGCGGCTGATCGGTGTCTTCGGCTGCCTGCACGAGCGCCGTCCGGATCTTCCCGTCGAGGTAGGCGTCGACGACGGCCGGATGGACGTATGCCTGCCGCGCGACGGCGGCCGTGTTGCCGAGATTCTCCGCGGCGTTCCGGATCGCTGCCGCGACGTTCCGCTGCTTCTCACGGTCGGTCGTCCCGTCGCCGAGGGCTCGCAGCGCCCGGAACGCAAGGACGGTGCCTGCCCAGGTGCGGAAGTCCTTGGCCGTGACGCCCGGTGCGATCTCGGCCAGGTAGCCGTTCACGTCGTCGGAGGCGACGTCCCGCGGCTCGCCCGCCTCGTCGACGTACTGGAACAGCTCCTGACCGGGCAGGTCCCGGCAGCGGCGAACGACCGCGGCCAGCCGTCGATCGCGAAGGCCGACCTCATGCTGGAGACCCGACTTGCCCCGGAATCGGAACGTCACCGTCGAGCCGTCGATGATCGCGTGCCGGTCGCGAAGCGTCGTCAGCCCGAACGATCGGTTGAGCCGGGCGTACTCGTCGTTGCCGACCCGGATCAGGGTCAGCTCGAGGAGGCGGACGACGGCCGCCAGCACCTTCTCACGGGGCAAACCGGACCGGGCGAGGTCCTCGTCGACGCGCTTGCGGATCGCCGGCAGGGCCTTCGCGAACGCGATGAGGCGGGCGAACTTGGCGTCGTCCCGCCGGCTCCGGTACCGAGCGTGGTAGCGGTACTGCTTGCGACCGCGGGCATCGCGGCCGGTGGCCTGGAGATAGCCGTTCGCCCACGGGCAGATCCAAACGTCCGTCCACGCCGGCGGGATGGCGATCGAGCGAATCCGGGCGATCGTGTCGGCGTCGCGGATGGCTCGGCCGTCGGGATCCCGGTAGCTGAAGCCGCGACCCGAGCGGCGCCGGCTGATGCCCGGCTGGGTGTCGCTGCTGTGGCGGAGACCGGCGAGGGTCGTCCCGTCGTCCGTCATCGAGGCACATCCATGTCGACGCAGGGTCGGCGGCGGACCGTGTCGCCGGGCACAGGCCACGCCGACCGGCAATGCCAGCGACATTGCAGCGGGTCCGGTCTGCGCCACACGATCGGGGATGGCTCCTCGTCCGGTCGACACGTGAACGTAAGCGTCCTGCCAGACCGGGCGAGCGTTGACGGGATGCCCCGTTGGGCACAGTTCGCTGGCCCACCACCGGGCTCGTTTCGGACCCAGGGAGAACGCATGGCTCAGGATCCGCCCGGGGCCCGCCCGACCGAGAATGACGCGCCGACGTCTCCGACCGACGCGACACACGTACTGCCGTCCGACGACCCGTCCGACGGCGTCCCGATCGCCGAGGACGGCCTCGCGGGTTCCGTTGTCGGCGGTCCGCCGGGCGACGATCGAGCGACGCCGGACCCGCGACCCGATGTCACGATCCCGCCGGCCGGCGACGAGGATCTCGTCGTCGTCATGCATGAGGTCTCGCGCGAGTTCGATCGCCGCCGAGTCGTCGAGCACATCGACCTGACCGTTCCGCGCGGGAGGATTCTCGGGATCATCGGCCCATCGGGCGCCGGCAAGACGACGACGATCCGGATGCTGACCGGTGCGATCCCCCCGACCTCGGGCGAGATCCGGGTCCTCGGCACGGAGCCGCGCCGCTTCCGCCGGGCCGACCGCGAGCGGATCGGCTACATGCCGCAGCTGTTCACGCTGTACGAGGATCTCACCGCCGGGGAGAACGTGGACTTCGTCGCGAGCCTGTTCGGCCTGCTGTGGCGGAAGCGGCGGCGGCGCGTCCGGGAGGTCTTGAAGGTCGTGGGGCTGTGGGATGCCCGAAAGCGCCAGGCCGGCAAGCTGTCCGGCGGGATGCAGCGGCGACTCGAGCTCGCATGCGCGCTCGTCCATGAGCCGACCCTGCTCATCCTCGACGAGCCGACGGCCGGCATCGACCCCCTCCTTCGTGGATCCATCTGGGACGAGCTTCATCGTCTGCGCGATGCCGGCCGGACCCTCCTCGTGACGACCCAGCACGTCAGCGAGGCCGAGGAATGCGATACCGTCGCATTGATCGTCGGCGGACGGATCGTCGCCCTCGCTTCGCCCGACGGGCTCCGCCGGATGGCGACGGACGGCGATCTTCTCGACGTCGAGACGGCCACGATGTTCGACGGCGCGAGCCTCCAGGGCGTGCCGGGTGTCGTCGAGGTTCGCCAGGAGAGCCCGCGTCACCTCCGGATCGTGGTCGAGGATGCGGGCGTCGCCCTGCCCTCCGTCGTCGAGGCGATTCGATCCTCGGGCACCGAGGTCGAGTCGGCTCGTGAGATTCGACTGTCCTTCGACGACGTCTTCGCGATCCTCGTGAACCGTCACGAGGCACAGCTCGCGGCTGAGGGAGCCACGCCGGCGGATGAAGCGGCATGAGCCTCTTCAAGAAGCTCACCCGGATCCTCGCGATTGTCGGCAAGGAGCTCGTCACGGTCGTCCGTCGGCCGGGGGCGCTGCTCAGCCTCGTCCTCGGGCCGTTCCTGATCATGGCGATCTTCGGGTTGGGCTACAGCGGCTACCGCCGGCCCCTGAACACGATCGTCGTCATTCCGCCCCAGTCGGGCCTGCCGACCGACAAGAGCACGTACGCGAGCGTCGGTGGCGAGGCGCTTCAGGTCGTCGACGTCGTGCCGGATGAGGCGGCCGCCACGGATCGGCTCCTGCGCCAGGAGGTCGATGTCGTCGTCGTGGCTCCGGTCGACATCCAGAATCGGTTCAAGGCCGGCCAGCGGACCCCGATCGACGTGAAGGTCAATTCGACCGACCCGGTCGAGCAGAGCTACGCGGTCTTCGTCGCGCGCGGCCTCGAGGCCGCGATCAACCGCACGATCGTCCAGCAGGCCGTCGCCCAGGGGGAGAGCTACGCGATCAGCAAGGGCGCATCCGAGCTCGCGAAGATCCCGCCCGACGTCCTCGCGGCCCCGACCCAGGCGAACCTGGAGAACATCGCACCCTCGAAGCCGACGGTCGTCCAGTACTTCGGGCCGGCCGTCCTCGCCCTGATCCTCCAGCACATGGCGGTGACCCTCATCGCCCTCTCGGTCGTCCGGGAGCGCACGAGCGGCCTGTTCGAGCTCTTCCGGATCTCGCCGATCACGACCGCGGAGCTCGTGACCGGGAAGCTCATCGCCTTCGGGCTGTTCAGCGGGGCGATCGCGCTGTTGACGGTCACGCTCCTCGTCGTCGGCTTCGGTGTCCCGATGCTCGGCGATGCTGGTTGGCTGGCCTTGATCGTGATCCTGCTGATCGCGGCGTCGCTCGGGCTCGGGCTGCTGATCGCCGCGGTCTCCGATTCGGAGCCGCAGACGGTCCAGCTCTCGCTCCTCGTCCTGCTCGCGTCGGTGTTCTTCTCCGGATTCGTCCTCGCGATCGATGAGTTCAGCGAGCCGGTTCGATCCCTGATCTACGCCCTGCCGGTTGCCAACGGCATCCGCCTGATGAGCGACTTCATGTTCCGCGGCGGGACCGTCGCCGCGTGGCAGATCTGGGTCCTCGGCGGCCTGGCGGTGGGCTACATCCTGGCCGCGTGGCTCCTCCTCCGGCGGGCGCTGGCGCGCGCCTGACGGTGGCGGGGCGTTGCCGGGCGGCTGATCGCGCCTGACGGTCGCCCGGCCGACACCTGAGCCTGGCCGGGGCGTCGTCACGCCCCTCTCAGGCGGGCGTCGCCTCGGTCGGGGCCGATGCGGACCCGGCCGCGGGCGCGTCGACGTCGTCGCCCGGACCGGCCGCGTCCGGATCCGGCTGGACCACCGGAACGGGCGCTCGCCGGCGGGCCGGCATCTCGACGAGCCGGCGCCCGGGATGGGCGCGGTCGTCGTCGAGCCGGAGCATCCGGCCGTACAGCGCCTCATAGCCATCGGCCATCCGGCGGGCTGAGAAGCGGTCCATGACCGACGTGCGGATCGCCTCGCGATCGAGGGCGCCGATTCGGTCGACCATGAACGCCATCTCGGTGACATCGTCGCCGAAGAATCCGTCGACGCCGTCCCGGATGATCTCGTCGAGCCCGCCGACACGGCGCGCGATGACCGGCGCACCGCAGGCGAGCGCCTCGATCGCGACGAGCCCGAAGGGCTCCGGCCACGAGCCCGGCATGAGGACGGCGTGGCTCTTGGAGAACAGCACGTCCCGA